>DASRQP010000048.1:0-9168 GCA_035696585.1 Candidatus Acidiferrales bacterium
AAACGATATTTGCGCGCCGTTTCGCTGCGTTCGTGCGCGATGGGAACCATAGGCCAGCGGGCTTCGATGCGTCGTCGAACTTCCTCGGCGGGCACGAAGAGGTCACGCGTCCACGCGCGGTCCGCATCGAGGGGCATGAACTCGATGAAGCGCATAATCAAGTCGCGCTCGCGCGCGAATGCCGCGAATGCCTCCACTTCATCATCATTCAGACCGCGAACCAACACGGCGTTAACCTTCACGGGACGCAGCGGCGACGCTTGCGCCGCGTCAATCCCCGCCATCACTCGATCAAATGAGCGTGTGCGCGTTATCTTGTCGAACTTCGCGCGATCAAGCGAATCGAGACTGATGTTGATGCGATTCAGTCCCGCGGCGACAAGCCGCTCGCAGCGCTCTGCCAGAAGTTGGCCATTCGTGGTCAGCGAAATATCCGGAACGCCCAGCGCGCGCAACCGGGAGATGAATTCCTCGACGCCGGGCCGCACCAACGGCTCGCCACCCGTGACGCGCACTTTTTTGATTCCCAGCCCCACCAGAATTCGCGCCAGCCGTTCGAGCTCGTCCCAACTCAGCAGGTTGTGCTCCGCCATGTGATTTTCAGGATTCGCCGAACGGCAATAAACGCACCGAAAATTACAGCGGTCCGTCACGGAGACGCGCAAGTCCGTAATCTGCCTGCCGAACTTGTCCACCAGTTGGCTGGTAGTCGCTACATCAGCTACTGAATGAAGTTGACTCACGTTATTTTGATTCCTGTCGACCACGGTTCGACTCCATGCGGTCGCCTAAAATAAATTTGCCCAATTCCATGACAGGAATTGGGCAGAAAAACCCGGACGCTTCGCGCCCTCGGCTTTTCTCCTTTCCAAATCACGGCCTTGCCATGAAGGGAGGCTCGGGAGTTTCCGCCCAAACCCTGAACGTTGCGACGGTAATTTGCATCGCACTCGTCTACCGTGCCGTTCAGCCAGCGCGGTATCGTCCTCGCCGCCATGGATTTTCTCTTCCGCAGGCCGCGAGGATCGGAGAATTCGGCTTCAATTCTACCGCGCTTTTGCAGTCACCACAAATTGTGAAATGGGCCAGTTGAAAGGCGCGGTCGCCGGTGAAACGCCTCTCCAAAGAGCAGACCACTGGTCTGCGTCTTAGAGGAGTTCCATTAATTTAGGCCGACCAGGCGGTTGCTAAGCGGAAGACCGCGAGTTGAAGAGTCTCTTGCGAAACGGCAGCAAGGGCAGAAAACCCGTCAGCAATAGAACGATGGACTCCGGCTCGGGAGTGGGATTGGGCGTCACGCTTGCCAGCGAGTTCGGCTCCCAGTTCCCGCAGGTCGCGGTCGGAGCGCACGGAGTATCCAAGTCAAAAAGAATCGAGCCACCGTTAGGGATACCTTGGCAATTGTTGTGGCCATTCTGACAGGAACCGATGCCGGAGAACAACGCATCAACAACATTCGTGCCATTCGAGCCGAGCTGGGTTATACCGACGGTGCAATTCTGAAAAAATACGCCGCCGTCGCAGCTGAACAAAGTCGCATTCGAGGGGGCGAGAAGGCTGATGTCGAGGCTTGTCCACGTGAACCCGGAATTGTTCTGAACGAGGAAGTTGCCGCCACCGGTGCTGTCGAGTTGTAAGCCGAACGAGCCATTCACCACTGTGCACAGCGTGGTGGTGCTGCAAACGGGATCGCGCAGAATGACGGACGGGTCCACGGGCGCTGGAGTGGCGTAGGCAGCGCTCGCCGACAAGGCCAGGGCAAGGCCGATTGCAAAAGCGCAGAGCGTCTTCATTCTTCACCTCTAGGCAGAGCGACAGTTATCGAGAATATAGAGTTGTCCGGAGCAAACGGAGGTCCAAAGAGAGCAGACCACAGAACGAAATATAAAGGTCGCATTTTCAATGCGATAACACTACCGTGGCTCCAATTCCTCCTGGATTCCGGAATTGTCTGCAAAGGTTTTTCACTTTTGCGCAAGCAGTCCTGCATGTGCAATGCGCTGGCCAATTCAAATACGTCTGATAAAATCTGGCGTCGGGCGAAAACGGGGACCTCGAATTGGAACAGGTAAGGATTGCCAGGACTTATTACGTTTCGGGAACCGTGCAGGGTGTGGGGTACCGATATTTCGCACAGAGGGTCTCTATACGGCTAGGATTGGTTGGATACGTGAAAAACCTGGGCGATGGGCGCGTGGAAGTGTACGCGATAGGGGAGCGAGAGCAGTTTGTCGCGCTGAAGAAGGAACTCCAGCGCGGACCGCGAGCCGCGTCCGTGGCTGAAGTAGCGGAAGAAGAAGCGGAAGTGGAAGAAAAATATGCGCAAGGTTTCACCATCGAGCATTCCTTTTGAAGAAATGTGCGCCGGAAGACAGCAGCAAGTGATTCAGCGAAAGGACAAACCAATCGAATGGAAGATCTGAAGAAACTGATCCGCGAAGTTCCCGATTATCCGAAGCCCGGAATTTTATTTTACGACTTGACCACGCTGCTGCAGGACAAAAAGGGATTTCACGATTTGATCGAGAGGCTGTGCGACAAATTCGCCGGGAAAAAAGTGGATCTGGTAGCGGGAATTGAAGCGCGAGGATTTATTTTTGCGCCGGCGCTGGCGTACCGCCTCGGCGCCGGGTTCGTGCCGGTACGAAAGCCGAATAAGTTGCCGTGGAAGACGGCACAGGTGACGTATCAGCTGGAATACGGCACGGATAAGCTCGAAATTCATCAGGACGCCGTGAAGCGCGGCGAACGCGTGCTGATCTGCGATGATTTGCTTGCGACGGGCGGGACGGCGGCAGCGGCCGTGCAACTGCTGGGTCAACTCGGCGCAGAAATTACTGGAGCGGCATTCGCGGTGGAACTCACTTTTCTGAAGGGACGCGAAAAGCTGAAAGGAACGGAAGTGTTCTCGCTGATTCAGTACGACAAGTAAATTCAAGGCTTAAATTATCTACGAAGCAAGCCTGCGGTGGCGAAGGGCTTCAAACAGGACGACACCGGCGGCGACGGAGACGTTGAGGGAACGAACGGGGCCAGTGGTGGGAATGGAAACGAGAAAGTCGCAACGTTTACGGATTAGATCGTGCAAGCCCGTTCCTTCGCTTCCCATGACGACGCCGATGCGGCCTTTGTAATCCACCTCGGTATAACTTTTTTCCGCGCGTTCGTCGAGGCCAATCAGCCAAAAGCCAGCCTCCTTGAGCTGCTCCATGGCACGCGCCAGATTCTTGACGCGGGCGACAGGCAGATGCGCGAGCGCGCCGGCGGAGACGCGCGCTACAGTGTCCGTTAGTCCAGCGGCGCGTCGCTCGGGGATGATGAGTCCAGCAGCGCCAGCCGCAAGGGCCGTGCGAACGATTGCGCCGACGTTGTGCGGGTCCTCAATGCCGTCGAGAAGAACCAGCAATTGATCGGCGGCTTGGGCGTCGGGTTGCGAATGGCCGGCGAGAAGATCTTCGATGTCGAGGGCTTCACGTGCGGCGGTGAAAGCCACGACGCCCTGATGATGTTCGGCAGCCGCGGCGCGGTCGAGTTGGACGCGATCCTCGAAGCGCACAGGAACGCCGCGCGAACGCGCGAGGTCGAGAATTTTCTGTATGCGGCCACCGTGCTGTCCGCGGGCGACGAGGATGCGGTCGAGCGGATGCCCGGCGACGAGCGCCTCTTCAACAGCATGAAATCCCGCCAGGTGGTTCATTAATCCATTTCTCCCAAGCGACTCGTTAGCTCTCGATGGTGGCGATGACGTGAGCAGCGAGGGCTTCGCCGCGACCGATTTCGCCGAGGCCTTCGTGCGTCTTGGCCTTCAAATTGATCTGTTCGGCGGTGATGCCGAGGGACTTCGCGAGCGCCGCGCGCATGGCGGGAAAGTGAGGACCCAGTTTGGGACGTTCTGCCACCACTATGGCGTCGATGTGGCGGATTTTCCAATTTTTGCGTTCGAGGTACTGGCGAACTTGGCGAAGAAAAACCAGACTCGAAACGCCACGCCACTTGGGATCGCTGTCCGGGAAATGCGTGCCGATATCGCCAAGACAGGCGGCGCCGAGCAAGGCGTCACAGATGGCATGACCCAGAACGTCCCCGTCGGAATGACCTACAGAGCCCTTTTCAAAAGGGACTTCGATACCACCGATCATTAATTTACGATTGACGGCGAGACGATGAAGATCGTAGCCGATTCCAGAACGCGCGATGCGCAAGCGTTCGGCGCCCTGAGCGCGTTGCGCGGCGGCGCTCTTCGTGGAAGTTTCCGTTATGCCGGCTTTTTGGAATTGTTTGCGAAGTTTCGCGTCGGAGGCAAGGATGGCGGCGAGAAGGTGGGTGGGAGTAATTTGGTCAGCGTGGAGTTTCTTCGCAATTTCCGGAGCTGCGGCGAGCGCGCGTTTCGCCTTCGCATCCAGAGGAATCTCGCCCGTGGCCTGACTCGCCGAGTGAAGGCTCTCCGGCGAAAGCCGAGCCAGTTTCAAGGGCAGCTTCGCCCAATTCACATTGCGGAATATCGCCGGGCTCTCCTTGCGAATGCCCGCGAGAAGATGCGGCAAACCGATATTCTTTGATTTCTCGGTGATGGCGGCGAGACGAGCCATGAAGATACAACGTCGCGCCTCTTCGTTGAATTTCTCGAACATAATTATTTGTTATGACGCTCCTGGTCGAGGTAGAAACGGGCGAGTTCCATGTCGGCGGGGCGAGTGATTTTGATATTGCGTTCGGAGCCGTGTACGACGTAAACATCGCGGCCCGTCCGCTCGACGAGGGCGGCTTCGTCGGACGCGGTGAAGCCGTCCTGTTCGGCGCGCGCGAAGGCTTCTTTCAGCACAGCGACCTGGAAGGCTTGCGGCGTCTGCGCCAACACGATTCGTTCGCGTGGAATGGTGGCGGAAATCAGCGCGACATCTTCAGGAAGCGTCGCGCGGCGAACTTCCTTGACCGTGTCGATGGCAGGAACGCCTAGAATCGCGGCGCCGCGCGTGCGGGCTTCGGCGATGACGCGATCCACTTGCTCGCGTGTGATGAAAGGGCGCACTGCGTCGTGGACCAGAACCAACTCCGTATCCGCTGAAATCTTCGCCAGAGCGTTGCCGACAGACTGCTGGCGAGTCTCGCCGCCCTTCACAACGCGGATTGGACGGCCAAGATTCTCTTTTGACAAGCGCTGTTCCAAAGCCTGAACTTCGTCGGGACGCGTGGCGATTAAAAACTCCGAGATGGCCGCGCAGAGCGATAGGCGCCGAAGCGTGAATACGACAATGGGCACGCCGTCGAGTTCGAGGAATTGCTTCGGGACGTCGGAACCCATACGGGTGCCGAGTCCGGCGGCGGGAAGGATGGCGGCGATTCGGCTCATTCGGGAGACGTAGTCTATCGCATTCGGAGCGGCAGATACAGACTAGCGGAAGCCCTAACCCGCAAGAGCGCGCCCGACGGACGTATCGCCTATCTCCACCGCAGAGAGGCAGAGGACGCCGATTACATGTGACCGTTTGTTGCTAGTTCTCAGGTGCGGCCTGTCTCCGGCGTGAGCGGACGGGAAGGACGGTCGCGTTCTGCAGGCGCGCCAGGATCAGAGGATCGCAACTCAGGCGCGGACGAGCGAAAGGCAGACTGTTCAGCGCCGGAACTGGGCAACGGCTGCACCGTGCGAGTAGAATTTTGCTCACCGCGCTCATCATAACGTCCAAAGATCATTTTACCGGCAGTCGTCTGGTGAACCGAGGTGACGGAGATGTCGACCGTTTTGTTGATCATTTTGCGCGCGCCATCGACGACGACCATGGTGCCATCGTCGAGATACGCAACGCCCTGATTGTATTCCTTGCCTTCGCGGAGGATGAAGACGCGCATGGTCTCGCCAGGGAGCACAACGGGCTTAAGAGCGTTGGCGAGCTGGTTGACGTTGAGAATTTCTATGCCTTGAAGCGTAGCGACTTTGTTCAAATTGAAATCGTTAGTGATGATTTTCGCGTCATATCGTTTGGCGAGTTCGATTAGCTTCAAGTCCACTTCGGCAATGTTCTGAAAATCATCCTCGGCAATCTGGACATCCAGATGGTGCATTTTTTGGATGCGCTGCAAAACTTCGAGACCGCGGCGGCCGCGCTGGCGGCGCAGCGGGTCGGCGGAGTCAGCAACCATTTGCAATTCGCGCAGGACGAATTGCGGAATGATGATTGTTCCGTCGATGAAGTGGGCCTCGGCGATGTCGACAACACGGCCGTCGATAATGACGCTGGTGTCGAGAACTTTGTAAATCTGGCGGGAGCCGCGTTCCGTGCCGAAAAGGCCGCCGAGGGCCTGAAGGTTGAGCATGTCTCCTTTATTCGCGCCAACGATCAAGCCGATATAAGCCATCACCAGAAATACAGCCAGGCTGATGAATGAGCGGGTGCTCTCCGGCATCGACGTGTGGACGAGTACGAGGGTAGTCAGGTAAGCGCCCAAAATACCCAGGATCGAGCCGATCACGGCGCCGATCAACCGGCGGAGACTTGCGCGGCGCAGGCGAACCTCGAAAAGAATCACGGCGACTGCGAAAATAAAGCCCGCAATCGCGCCAAGAAGATGCGACAGGCTAAATGGGCGGAAATGGTATCCGGCGGCGACGCAGACTACGGTGAAGATCAGTCGAATCGCGAACATGTCCCAGAAGCCGCCGACACCTCCGGTGTCTGGCCTGGAAAACGATATTGGCTTCTCGGGGAGATTTTCTGGGTTATCGGGAACAGAGGAACGATTGGGTGGGTTAAAAGTGCGCGTCATCGTGGCCCCTTTTATGAAATTTAGATTATGAATTCCTGAAAAATACATCTATCGCATTAGAGAATGCCATCCGGCGCTATAAGATTCCGCAATTCCTACCGGCATGAATGGAAAAATAAATTTATGAGTAACTCAGATGAGTATACCACCGGGCGCGCCATGCAGGTAACGATTCAGCGAATGTAAAAGCGAGGAACGCGGCGTCCCAGCGCGCAGAGCAAATCGGAGGTGACGGTGCCGATTTGGCGAGCGACTTGATCGGCGTGGATTGCAACTTTGCCATCCTCTCCGTAGATGGTGGCAATATCGCCGACCGCGGCGCCGGGAGCATCCGTGACGTCCACCATGGAAAGATCCATCGAAATTGTGCCCACAAGAGGCACAAGGCGCCCTCTGACAATCACACACCCGTGATTGCTGCGCTGGCGCACGATTCCGTCAGCGTAGCCCGCGGCGATCACCGCAATGCGCGAAGGGCGATCGGCGACAAATTTTGCGCTGTAGCCAACGGGCTCGCCAGCGGCAACCTGGCGCAGGGAAATAATGCGCGCGCGGAAACTGAGACACGGTTTGAGCTGCATATCTTTTTTGACGTTGGCGGCAACCTCGGGCGGCTCGAATCCCTGATGATATCCGTAAAGGACGGCACCGGGGCGCACCATGTCCGCCCATGTAGATTCGCGCGCACAGATAGCGCCACTGTTAGCCATGTGGATGATGCCGGGCGAAATCCCCGCTTCGCGCAATTGCGCCAGAGCTGCGCTGAAAACTTTTTCCTGCCGCTCGTTTTGCGTGGAGCGAAAATCGTCAGAGGAAGCGAAATGCGTGAAGACGCCGGCCAGTTCAAGATGCGTGCATGCGGCGTATTCGCGGATGAACGCGCCTATTTCCTCGCGAGAAATCCCGAGACGATTCATGCCGCTATCGATTTTGAGATGGAAGGCGAATTTCTTGCGTGATTTGCGAGCGCGCGATTTCGCCGCGGCACGTTCGAGCGCGCGAACCTGATCGACGCGGGCAATCGTGGGCGTCAGGTTGAATTCGAGAATGCGCTTTTCTTCGCCGGGCCAAAAACCCGTGAGGAGCAGAATCGGCTGGCGAATTCCCGCGTCGCGCAACTCGATGCCTTCGGCCGAACATGTTACTCCAAAGGCCTGGACTCCCAAACGTGCAAGATGTTTGCTGACTTCGACTGCGCCCAGGCCATAGGCATTCGCTTTGACGACGGCGAGAATTTTTCGTTTTGCGCCGATTTTGCGGCGGATCAGGCGCAGATTGTGGGTGATCGCGGAGAGAGAAATCTCAGCCCAGACAGGACGCCCTTCGAATTGGATTCCCCGGTTCATTTGTAATGTGGCTGTGCGTAAGTTAAAAGCGTACCTCGCCGCGCGCGGAGGCGTAACCTGAATTCCCTTGGTTGCCCCGCTTCTAGTAAACACCGATTCTAATGGAGCAATAGGCGTGCCAGGGGATCGAGGGTCGGGAAACATCTGAGAAACTCCCGGAAGTCACTTTGCGCAATGCGCTTAGCGTGGTGACGGCAGCGGCATCAACTTGTTTTGACGAGCCGACACAGAACGAGCGCGGGTCAAACGCCACAGGGCGTTGCCGGGGAAACACAGCAAAAGCGCCGTACCGCGAATCCCTGCAAAAACCAGAGCGAGCTATTCGGGCATGGAACTGAAGGAATCGGGCGCGGCTTGTTCAAAGCGCGTGTGGCGATTGATGAAGACGAAATCAAGGCTGCCAGTCGGGCCGTTGCGCTGCTTGGCGATGATGAGTTCAGACTTGGCGCGTTCCTCGTCGGGAAGATCGGTCTTGTAAAAATTCGGCCGATGAATGAAGAGAACGACGTCGGCATCCTGCTCGATGGCGCCGGATTCGCGAAGGTCGGCCAATTGCGGCTTGCGATCTTCGCGCTCGGGCGCGCGAGTCAACTGGCTGAGAACGAGCACGGGAACCTTCAATTCCTTGGCGAGACCCTTGAGGGAACGCGAAATGCTCGACACTTCTTCGTTGCGATTGCCGAAGCGTCCGCGCGCGGCGATGAGTTGCAAATAATCAACGATGACAAGATCGAGGCCCTTGTCGCGCTTCAGACGTCTCGCTTTCGCACCCATCTCCATGACAGTGGATGAAGCCGAATCGTCAATCCAGAGCGGAGCGTCGCCGAGGCGCGCCAGGGCCTGAGCGATTTTCGCCCAGTCCTCGTGTCCAAGATGGCCGGTACGAAACTTGTGAGCATCGACACGGCCTTGCGAAGATAGCAGGCGCATCAGCAAAGACTCTTTCGACATTTCAAGGCTGAAAATTGCGACCGCACGCGGCTCGCCACTGAGCGCGACATTTTCCGCAATGTTCAACGCCAGCGAAGTTTTCCCCATCGACGGCCGCGCAGCGAGAATG
>DASRQP010000049.1:0-13594 GCA_035696585.1 Candidatus Acidiferrales bacterium
TTCTGCTTCGCTTAGTGCGGGCCCTTTTCGATGATCGAGAACCTGTATAACTACACCGCGACTTACTAGAAGGCTTGGGCAGTCAGGGCATTGGGCCAGCAATCTATCAATTTTAGCTAACGCTTCGTCGAATTGGCGCGCCGCAAAAAGCTTGTGAATCTCCCGGAGGTTGCCCACGATCATCTCCAAAAATGACTGAATGATGGTCTATCGGAAAGAGCAACGCCCGCCGCAGCACGCAACGAAAGACGGCAGGACCCAGCACCGTCCCGCGGCGCAGAAACGGCGCGTAATGCGAAATTATTTTTGCGCCACGGCGACATGCTGCAAGCGTTGGCCGAGCTTTTCCTGCTCCTGCTGCAGTTCCGCCGGCAAGCGTTTGCCGAATTTCTCGAAGAATTTCGCAATCGCTTCGTGCTCATCGGCCCAGACGCTGGTGTCAACCTGCAACAATTTGGCCATGGTGTCGGCGGAAATATCGAGACCGTCGAGCGTGAGCGACCCGGGCGCGGGAACATGACCAATCGGCGTTTCGGTGGCCTTCGCGCGGCCTTCGATGCGCTCCAGCATCCACTTCAGCACGCGAACATTCTCGCCGTAGCCCGGCCACAAGAATTTGCCGTCTTCGCCTTTGCGGAACCAATTCACATGGAAAATTTTCGGCGGATGCGCAACACGCTTGCCCATATCCAGCCAGTGACGAAAATAATCGGCCATGTTGTATCCGCAGAAGGGAAGCATGGCCATGGGATCGCGGCGCGTGACGCCAACGGCTCCGGTCGCCGCCGCTGTGGTTTCCGACGCCATGCTTGCGCCCACAAAAACGCCGTGCTGCCAGTCGCGTGCCTCAAATACGAGCGGAGCCACTTTGGCGCGGCGCCCGCCGAAAATAATTGCGGAAATTGGCACGCCTTCGGGGTCTTCGAAGTGTTTTGATATGGAAGGAGTCTGCTTAGCGGGAACCGTGTATCGCGAGTTCGGTTGGGCGGCGGGGCCCTTGCTCGGCGTCCACTTCTCGCCTTTCCAATCGGTCAAGCCGGAAGGAGGCGTTGCGCCCATCCCTTCCCACCACGGTTCGCCCTCCTGAGTCATCGCGACATTCGTGAAAATCGTATTACGGCGCACCGCCGTCATCACGTTGGGATTCGTTTTCTCGTTGGTTCCCGGCGCGACACCGAAAAATCCATTCTCAGGATTGATGGCGCGCAGCATTCCGTCTTTGCCGATGTGCAACCACGCAATGTCGTCGCCAATGGTCCAAACGCGATAGCCCTGATTCTCCAGCGCGGAGACCATCATGGCGAGATTGGTTTTTCCGCAGGCGCTGGGGAACGCAGCGCACATGTACGTCACCTTGCCGGAGGGATCTTCAAGGCCGAGTATCAGCGTGTGTTCGGCCATCCAACCCTGTTCGCGCGCCATCCAGCTCGCGATGCGCAGCGCGAAGCATTTCTTGCCAAGCAGCGCGTTTCCGCCGTAACCGGAACCCACGCTCCAGATCAATTTTTCTTCCGGAAAGTGCAGCACCAGTCGATGTGCGGGCTCCATATCGCCGAGAGAATGAAGGCCGGGAACAAAATCGGAAGAGTTGCCGAGGCGATCGAGTGCCGCTTTGCCCATTCGCGACATGATGCGCATGCTCTCGGCGACGTATGCGCTGTCAGTGATCTCGACGCCCACTTTGCTGTACGGCGAAGTGGCGGGGCCAAGAATGTAAGGCACCACGTACATTGTGCGATCCTTCATCGCGCCGCGAAAAAACGGTTCGGCTTTCTGTTTCGCTTCCTCGGGAGCCATCCAGTTGTTCGTGGGACCTGCATCGGATTTCTCGCGCGTGCAAATAAAAGTCACGCCTTCGGTGCGCGCGACGTCGTTTGGATTGCTGCGGTGAAGATAACAATTAGGATAACTCTTGGAGTCTAGTTTTATAAATGAGCCGTCGCGCTGCATTTGTTCCGCGAGGTGCTCGTATTCCTGCTCCGAGCCATCGCACCACACAATTTTCTTCGGTTTTGTAAGTCGAGAAACATCTTCAACCCAACTCTCCAGCGGCGTGGGCACAGGGCCTCCTATTTTTAGATGGCGCGGGGAAAGTTGCCCAGCTGCCGGGCCGGACTCTTGCGCGTCGCGTCTGATGTTCTAGTAGTAGTGCAAATAACACAAAATAAAAGTTTATGCCGCCGAAGAACGAAATGCAAGAAAGGGAAGTGCGGCGATTGTACGATACGGTTAACAAGATAGGCGAATGTTATACTGCGCCTATGTACGCGCGGAAGCTGCGAGTTGAAATCGTCGTTAATGGCGAGCGCAAAGCGTGCCCGCTTGAGTGGCTCGATGCATTTTGCATGCGCAACTTTACCGGCTCAGCGGAATTCGACGACACCTTGCCTATCGCCGAGGGCGAGATCGAAGCCAGTCTGCGCGTGGACCCCTCGCATTTCGCGCGCGCATTTGAGGAATGGCTGACGAAGCGCGGCAAAGGGAATGGCCAGCCAGTTACTGTGGAAATTCATCTTGAACCATCGCATTCTTGACTCGCGGAGGCGGGCGTGATAGAAGCAAGGTCGAGGATGCGCGCGGTTCCCTGTCTCCGATAGTGGAAGCGCGACGAAAAGGAGCAAACGATGGCTGAGAAAGATCCAAAGGTAGTCGGGCCAGAATCGTCCCGAACACTGACGGACGAGCAAATCGTCACCGAGCGGAAAATGCCGCGCAGGTCATTCTTGACTGCGGCAGGCGCACTCCTAGTCGGCGCAGCTGCACTTGCGTCGGGCGTACGGGCCGTCGCACAGCAAGGCACCGATCCTGACTCGAAGAAAGCCGCTGACCCGGACTCGAAGGATAAGAAGAAGACCGATCCCGACAAGAAGAAGACAAAGACAAAGGCAAAGGCAAAGGCCAACGATCCCGACACAAAGGACAAGAAAAAAGCCGCTGATCCGGACAAGAAGAAAACACCTCCGAAGACCGATCCGGACGGCGCAAGATACTAGCCCCGGCTAATCAACTGGCCCCGCTGGTAAGAATGCAGGATTAAATTAGAGAGTCAGCGCGCGGGGGGACGCGCGTTGCGGGGTTAAATGTCTTCTCCGAAACCTGGCTTTAGCTCGCAAGTTAGGAATGAACGCGTGTTTCCCCCCGAAACACGTCCTTCGCTTGAATGGCTGATCAACCCAGTCAGCACGGACGCTTTTTTCGAGAACTACTGGGAGAAACAGACACTCGTCGTCAAGCGCAATCAGCCGAATTATTTCAATTCGTTGCTTTCCCTCGATGAAGTAGACCGCGTCCTCACCACGCTTGACCGCCGGTATCCTGACATCACGCTGAAGAATGCCAGTAAGGAAATCAAGTCTGACGACTACACGGTGGACGATGATGCTCTCGACGTCGCCAAGGTCTATCAGCTTTTCAATGAAGGCTCCACGATAACTTTGGCGTTCCTCGATACTGTCGTGCCGTCGCTGACTTCTTTCTGCCGCGCGCTCGAAGGCGAATTCAGCTTCCCGTTCCAGACAAATATTTACATGACTCCGCCTGGGGCCCAGGGCGCGAAGCCGCATTACGATACACACGACGTGTTTGTGCTGCAGGTGGCGGGTTCCAAGAAGTGGAATATTTACGGAACGCCCGTAGAGCTGCCGCTGCCGTCGCAGGATTTCGACTCGACAATCCACGAGCAGGGCGCGAGCATTCTTGAATTTCAACTCGATGCAGGCGACGTTGCTTATATTCCTCGGGGCATCGTCCACGATGCGCGTTCGACAGACGTAATCTCGCTGCACATAACCGCGGGGGTTCTAAGGTACACGTGGACGGATCTTCTGCTGGAATTCGTGGCGGGGGCTGCTCTAAATGATCCAGCGTTTCGCAAAGCGCTTCCTCCCGGTTTTGCGCGGCCCGGCTTCGACCGCACCCAGGCGCGAGAAACGCTGCGCGGCCTGTTGCACAAGGTTTCTGCAAGGGCGGACTTTAACGCAGCGCTCGACACGAGCCTTGACTACTTCGTGGATCGATTGATGTCCGTGTGCCCACCGGTGTTGCGAGGACAGATGGCGCAGCTTGCGGCGTTGGATGGACTGGCGATTGACACCGCAGTGGGCGCCAGGCGGGGCGTGATCGTGCGCTTGCAAAGGAACGGCGACTCCGCGACCGTCGAGTGCTACGGGCGCAAAATTGTCTTCCCGTCTCACGCGCATGACGCGGTGCAATTTGCGCTGAACCGAGCCAAGTTCACAGCGCGCGATCTTCCGGGCGATTTGGACGAAGCGGGCAAGCTCGCGGTGGTGCGGCGGCTGATTCGCGAAGGCTTGGTCGAGAGCCTGCCTGTTTAATTCCGCAGACAAACTTCATCTGTTCGCAAAGGCTTCGGAACTTTCAGATATCAGCCAGAAAGCCGCGATTTTCCGTCCGGATGTGGAGCGGGCTCGTGTGGCGTGAGCACGGGACGCGTGAGGGCAGCTTTGATTTCGGGAAGCGCCAACTGCGCCGCAGCCACGCCGGCGGCGACCAGGTCTGGCGTTCTCTGAAAATCGTCCCAGTGAATCTCTTTCACTTCGGGACGCAGGATAATATCCGCGTATCGCACCCAGCGCTGCGGCGCCTGCTCCTGAATAATCGAGAACGAGCGGCTGATCACTTCGATCGTGTTTTTCGGTCTCTCGTCCGGCTGGCCGGGATCCAAGTGGACAGCAATGACGACGTCGGCGCCCATGTGGCGCAACGCTTCGGTAGGTACTGCCTCGGTCAGAAAGCCATCAACGAGAACTCGTCCATCGTACTCAACCGGCATAAAAAGCCCGGGAAATGCGCATGACGCGCGCAGGGGCCGCGCCAACTCACCCGCGGTGAAATACACCGTTTGGCCGGTGATTATGTCGGTTGCGACAATCGCCAACGGGATTTTCAACTCCTCGAATGTGCGCACTGACGTGAAGCGGCGCAAATACGTCTCCAGCCGCTCGTTTGTCGCCATGCCCATGCGCGAAATGGTCCACCGCCCGAAATCTCGAAAATGCGTCAGCAAGCCTTGATATTCGAGCTCGGTGAGCGCCGTGCCGGCCGCGTACGCCGAGCCAACGAGCGCGCCCACACTTGTGCCTGCGAGTAAATCCACGGGAATATTATTTTCTTCGAGGACGCGCAGCACGCCGATATGCGCAATTCCGCGCGCGAATCCGCCACCCAGCGCGACGCCGATGCGCGGGCGATCAAGCGGCAAATTGTAGGCGAACGACCGCAGCCCTTTTACCGCCGTCCCAAGCCAACGAAATACGTTGCCCATCGTTCTCCGGGTGCCACGAACATCTGTTCCAGTCAGTATGACTATTGTAGCCTGTCCGAGGGCGCTGGGGTTTTTAGGTTGACCCGCCCTGTAGCACTTCTGTAACCTCCCGATTGCTGCCGGCCCAGGCAATTGCTGACGCCGATGTGCCCTCGGAAAAACCAATGACCATTCGCATCGAAAAAGCAGCGGTTCTGGGCGCTGGAACGATGGGCGCGCGCATCGCCGCTCATTTTGCTAACGCCGGCATGCCGTGCTACCTGCTCGATATCGTTCCGCGCGAATTGACCGCCGAGGAAACGCGCAAAGGCCTCACGCTCGAATCGCGTGCCGTGCGGAATCGCTTCGCGCTGGCGGGCATCGAGGCCGCGAAAAAATCGCGTCCCGCCGCGTTTTTCGTTCCTGACTTTGCCCGCCTGATCACGCCGGGAAATTTCGAGGACAATCTCGCTTGGTGCGCCGAGGCGGATTGGATCATCGAAGCCGTCACTGAAGACCTCGCCATCAAGCGCAACCTGCTCGCGCGCGTCGATGAGCATCGTCGCCCCGGCACGATTGTCAGCTCGAATACTTCCGGACTGCCGATTCGTCTGGTAGCCGAGGGCCGCTCCGAGGATTTTCAAGCGCATTGGGCGGGCACGCATTTTTTTAACCCGCCGCGCTATATGAAGCTGGTCGAGTTGATCGCCGGGCCGAAAACCAAGCCCGAAGTTCTGGCCGCGCTCGATGAATTTTGCGACCGCCGCCTCGGCAAGGGCGTGGTCGTAGCGAAAGACACGCCGAATTTCATCGCCAATCGCATTGGCACGTTTTCAATGTTGAATGCCGTGCGCTTGATGGGCGAACTCGATATGACCGTTGAGGAAGTCGACGCCTGTACCGGGCCCGCGATCGGGCAGCCCAAGTCCGCGACGTTTCGCACTGCAGACCTTGTTGGCCTCGACGTGCTGGCGCACGTGGTGCGCAATATTTACGACAGCGTGCCCAACGACGAGTCGCGCGAAATTTACAAGCTGCCGCCGTTGATCGAAGAAATGATGAAACGCGGCTGGCTGGGCGAGAAAACGGGCAGCGGTTTTTACAAGCGTGTCAAAAAAGGCGGCGGCGAAAGCGAAATCCTCACCCTCGACACAAAGACGATGGAGTACCGCCCACGTCAGAAAGCGAAATTCGCCTCCATCGAAGCCGGAAAAATGATCGAGAGCACGCGCGAGCGCCTTCGCTCCTTCGTTGGCCCGATTCTCGAAGGCAAAGTCGTTGACAAAGCAGCGCGTTTCATCTGGGGCGCGCTTTCTGAGACATGCCTCTACGCCGCGCGGCGCGTCCCGGAAATCGCCGACCGCATTGTGGAAGTGGACCGCGCGATGCGGTGGGGATTCAACTGGGAACTCGGCCCGTTCGAAATTTGGGACACCATTGGCGTGGAACCCATGGCGCTGATGCTCAAGATGGTCGGCAAGACGATGCCGTCGAGCGTCACGTCACTCGTGGCATCCGGCAAGAAAACATTCTACGAATCCGCGCACGGGCACACGAGTTATTTCGACCTGGCCACGAAGGAGTACAAGCCAGTCGAGGAGCCGAGCGGAATCATTATTCTGAAATCGCTCAAGGAGCAGTCGAAAGTCGTCGAGGGAAATTCTGGCGCGAGCCTGATTGACTTGGGCGACGGTGTGGTGTGCTGCGAATTCCACGCCAAGATGAACTCCATCGGCGGAGACATTGTTGCCATGTTGCACGCGGGCTTGAAGCGCCTGCACACGGATTTCGACGCCATGGTGATCGCCAATCAGGCCGCAAATTTTTCCGTCGGCGCGAATTTGATGCTGCTGCTCGTCAGCGCGCAGGAAGAGGAATGGGACGACATTCACATGGCCGTCCGGCAGTTTCAAAATGTGAACATGGCGATTAAATACGCGCCGCGCCCCGTCGTTGCCGCGCCGCAGGGAATGGCGCTCGGCGGCGGATGCGAAATCAGCCTCCACGCCGCGCGCATTCACGCCAATTCTGAACTTTATATGGGACTTGTCGAAACGGGCGTGGGCCTGATTCCCGGCGGCGGCGGCACGAAGGAAATGCTGATTCGTGCGAACGAACACGCCGCAGGAAGTGAGGATTTGGATTTATTCCACGCGATGAAGCCTGTGTTCGAAAATATCGCCATGGCCAAGGTGGGAACCAGCGCCGAGGAGTGCCGCGCGCTTGGCTATTTGCGCGCGTCGGACTTGGTGGCGATGAACCGCGACCGTTTGGTCGCCGACGCCAAAGAAACCGCGCTCGCCATGGTGCGCGCCGGGTATCATCCGCCCGCGCCCGCGCAGATTCGCGTCCTCGGCGAGGAATTCATTGCCACCGCGAAGCTCGCGATTCACCAAATGCTGCGCGGCGAATACATCTCCGAATACGACGCGCTTGTCGCGCGCAAGCTTGCCAACATTCTCGGCGGCGGCCCGCTCTCCGCGCCGCAGCTCGTCTCCGAGCAGTACGTCCTCGACCTCGAACGCGAAGCCTTCGTCTCCCTCTGCGCCCAGCGCAACACCCAGCTCCGCATCGCCCACACCCTAAAAACCGGCAAACCGCTGCGCAACTAAACACTGGGCCTCCCGTTCTATTGCGTTTTGACTCTGGTTACTGCTAAATTGTAAATATTCCTGATAGCGGAGGGTATTTTGCCGAAGGGAAAATCGAAGGTGTCTAAGAAGAGAATCTCCGCTCGGGCGTTTACATCGGAGTTCACCCAAATCGTATCCAAGCATCTTGCGACGCTTTCGCCCGACGAGCAGGATCGGCGCATTCGTGCAGCCCGCCGCAGAGCTACGCGTTCCCGTGGCGTTTCCTCCACAACGCGAGAAGCTGACGATACTCGGGAGATTCGTCTGTCAGCCCGAACTCGCGAATAGTCTCCAGAAAAGTTTCCCGATCACAGTTTGGATTTGCGAGCAACTGCGCAATCCTGCGTATGGCTCGCTCGCGTTCGAGTGAGAGCGCTTTCTTGGGCTGCTTTCGGCCGCGACTCGTCTCCTCCTGGAGGACGTCCTTCAACTCATGTTCGCGATCTTCTCGATTCTTTGAGGTTTCGCTCATCAATGATTCGCGCGGGTCACGCCACTTTCCTGTACGGGTATTTACCCGATTAGTAAACTGCGTCGCTTATCATACACAAAAGCCGAGCGAAGACTCACCTCAAACGCACATGCGCTTCAGTGGTTGACATGGCCGAAACCTACCGATAGCATCGCCGCCTCTTACATTCAATATGGACATTCCCTCTTATCGAACCTTGTCTCATTTTTGCCAATGAGGAGGTTTCATGGTCATCCCCCAGTCGGTCGATAAGGTCGAAATTCAAGTCGTTATCGACAACGCCACCGACGGTCTCTCGAGCATTCCCGCCCATGCGGAGTCAGAGTTCGCGTACTTAGCGCGCAGTGGCACGCCGGAGCTATCCGGCGACAGCTTATGTTGCGCCTGCCATGGTCTCTCCTATCTCATAACGGCCCATCGCGGCGATCTTCGCCACTCTGTGCTGTTCGATTCGGGGCCTGAGGAATACGCCTTCGAGCGCAACTGCACCCGTTCCGGCGCAGAGTTGGGCGCCGTGGAGAGCATCGTATTGTCCCACGGACATTGGGACCATGGTGGCGGGATGCTGAAGGCGCTTGCCTTGATCCGCGCCAGAAACGGAAACCGTCCGGTTCGTTACTACGCCCATCCAGACATGTTCAGGTCCCGCGCCCGCAAATTGCCCGGTGGTCAGATGTGGCCTTCCAAGGATGTTCCCAGTGTCGAGATGCTGACCCTCCATGGGGCTCAGGTCATCAATACGCGAACCGCCCAAACGTTTCTCGATGGAATGTTTTTTCTCAGCGGCGAAATTCCGCGCGTGACGCCATTCGAGCGGGGCCTTGCGGCGCATTATCAGCGCACCGAAGACGGGTTGGACTGGATGCCCGATCCATGGCTCATCGATGAAAGGTTCTTGATGGTCAATGTCGAAGGCAAGGGACTTGTCGTGTTTACGGCCTGCTCGCACGCGGGTGTTATAAACGTCCTGACCCATGCGCAGGAGTGCTTTCCTGGCGTCCCGCTCTACGCTGTGGCCGGAGGCTTCCACCTTGTGGGGCCGAACGAGCCGATCATCCCTGAAACCGTCGAGGCCATGAAGGACTTCCGCCTTAAGGTGATCGCGGCGGGCCACTGCACTGGCTGGCGCGCGGTGACTGCGCTTGTGAACGCATTCGGCGATTCGTCTGTCGACCCGTCAGTCGTTGGCAAGCGCTACACATTCTGACCCGCGATGGCTGGAACTGGATGTTTCAAGCTGTGCCGCACTGCCAAGCAGTTGACACCGCCGAAACGTACCGATAGCATCCATCGTCTCTTAAGCCATGCTTCAGGGCATCGGGGTGGTGTCCTCAACTAGGCAAATTTTGGGGTGTGAAATGAAACAACGAAGCTGCATCCGTATGCTCGTGGTATCGCTCGCCATCGTCGGCGTGTGCGCGATTGCCGCGCTGAACTTTTCGCCAACGAGTCTGGCGCAAAGCTCTCTGATTACGCCGGGCGAGCCGCGCTACTTCGCCATCAAGGGCGCCCGCATTGTGCCCGTCTCCGGCGCGCCAATCGACAACGGAACAGTCGTTGTCGCCGACGGAATAATCAAAGCCGTGGGCGCGGACGCCACGATTCCGCCCGAAGCCGCCGTGATCGACGGAAAAGGCCTGACGGTTTACCCCGGCCTGATCGACGCAGGCACTAGCGTCGGTTTGCCCGCTCCCGAAGCGCCTCAAGCGGGACCTGCGCGCGGACGTCGCGCGGCGCGCCCCACGCCGTCGAAACTTTCCATGGGCCCCGAAGATCGCCCGGGCACGACGCCATGGGAGGTTGCGGCGAATAATTTGAACCCTGACGATCCGCGCATCGAGAATTGGCGCAGCGCTGGATTTACGACGGCGCTCGTCGAGCCCGAAGGCGGAATGTTCCCCGGTCAAGGCTCGGTTATTGATTTTGGCGACGAGCGCGCCGGCAACATGGTCGTCAAGCCGCGCGCGACGCTCGATC
Source organism: Candidatus Acidiferrales bacterium (assembly GCA_035696585.1). GTDB lineage: Bacteria > Acidobacteriota > Terriglobia > Acidiferrales > UBA7541 > DAHUXN01. The sequence continues at coordinate 10,346 of DASRQP010000049.1, forward strand.
TTTCCTTCGAGCCTACGGGCGGATTTTTCAGTTTCCCCGGCTCGCTGATGGGCGTGATCGCGTATGTGCGCCAAGTTTTCATCGACACGCGCTGGTATGAGGATGCAGAAGCCGCTTACAACGCGCATCGCGAAGGCGTCGAGCGCCCGCCGTATGACCGCACCGAAGTCGTCGTCGGCCAAGCGCTGAAGGACAACGAGCTCGTGCTGCTCCCCGCAAATGAGAAGTTGCGAATTTACCGCGCGATTCGCCTCGCAAACGAATGGCAAATTCGCGCCGCGATGTACGGCGCGCAAGAGGGCTACGAGATGTCGAACGAAATTGCACAAAGCAAATTGCCCGTGTTCGTCAATGTCAACTGGCCCACCATGCCGAAAGACGCCGACACAGACAACATCACACTGCGCGAATTGCGTCTGTGGGACCGCGCGCCTTCCACTCCCGCCGCGCTGTCGAAAGCAGGCGTGCTCTACGCGTTTTATTCCGGCGGAATTGCCAAGCCGGAGGAAATTCTAAAAAACGTGAAGAAGGCCATCGACAAAGGCCTCTCCGTCGACGATGCGCTGAAGGCCATGACCATCAACCCCGCGCAAATCCTTGGCGTAAATGATCGTCTGGGCTCAATCGAGCCGGGCAAAATCGCAAACCTGGTCGTAACCGATGGCGATATTTTCGGCGAGAAAACAAAAATCAAGGACGTGTTCGTTGACGGCATGCGCTACCAGATCCACGAAGAGACGCCTCCTCCCGGCCCCCCAGATCATTCCGATAAACCGGCGACCGCCACAGAGGGGGTGCAGCAATGAGCGCCTGGAAAATGAGTCTCGGTAAAATCTTCGTGATTCTCGGCGTCGCCGCCCTCGTTCCACTCTTCGCGCACGCGCAGGATGATTCGAACGTCACGGTGATCAAGAATGCGACCATCCTCACCGTCACGCACGGCCGCATTGAGCACGGCTCGATTCTCGTTCGCGACGGCAAAATCGCTGCCGTGGGTGCCGACGTGCAAGCGCCCGCTGACGCGAAAGTCATCGACGGCACGGGACTTTACGTCATGCCCGGCATCATCGATTGCCACACGCACATCGCCGTCGATGGCGACGTCAACGAAGGCAGCATTTCCGTTTCGTCGATGGTGAATATCAAGGACGTCCTGAATCCCTATGACGTCGACATTTACCACGAGCTTGCGGGCGGCGTGGTCATCGGCAACGTGCTGCACGGCAGCGCCAATCCCATCGGCGGCCAGACCATCGTCATCAAGTTGAAATACGGCGCGCCACCGGACGAATTGCCGTTTCCGGACGCCATTCCCGGAATTAAATTCGCTCTCGGCGAAAACGTGAAGCACTCGAACTTCAGCGCGCCGGGAGTTGCTCCGCGCTATCCGGAAACGCGCATGGGCGTCGAAGAAACGATTCGCGACGCGTTCACGCGCGCCAAGGCGTACCAGAAAAAATGGGCCGACTACGATCGCCGCAAAGCCGCGGGCGAACAGAATCTGATTCCGCCGCGCCGCGATTTGCAGCTCGAGCCGCTCGTCGAAGTGCTCGAAGGCAAGCGCTACATTCACTGTCACTCGTATGTCTCCGACGAAATTTTGATGTTGATGCGAGTCGCCAAGGAATTCGGTTTCAAGGTTCGCACGTTCCAGCACGTGCTCGAAGGCTACAAAGTCGCCGACGAAATGGCCGCGAATGATATCGGCGGCTCAACGTTCTCTGATTGGTGGGCCTACAAAATGGAAGCGTACGAAGCAACTCCTTACAACGCGGCGCTGATGACGCGTCGTGGCGTAATCGTTTCCGTCAACTCCGACGATGCGGACGAAGCGCGCCACCTCAACCAAGAAGCCGCGAAGAGCATGAAGTACGGCGGCCTGAACGAAAACGAGGCGCTGCGGCTGGTCACTCTCAATCCCGCGATTCAACTCGGCATCGACAATCACGTCGGCTCGATCGAAGTAGGAAAAGATGCGGACTTCGCCATTTACAATCACGATCCGCTGAGCGTTTACGCCGTGGTGCAGAAAACGATTATCGATGGCAAAGTTTATTTCGACCGCCAGCAAGATATCGCCCAGCGCGCCGCTCTCGAAAAAGAACGCAAGGACCTGCTCGAGAAAGAAAAGGCCGCGGGCAAACCTCCGCAGAAACCCGCCGCCGAGGAAAACAAGAAGAACGAGAAAAAGCCGCACAAGAGCAAGAAAACTCCTCCCGAGACCGCGTCCATGATGGTAGGAGGTGCTCTGTGAGTTCTTTCGCCGCCAACTTCAAGGTAAGAAAATTCAACTCAATGAAATATAGCTTTACGCTTCTCGCGCTCGCCTTCGCGCTCCCCGTATTCGCGCAGACGCCTGCGCAAATTTCGGCGCAGGATTCTTCGAGCGTCTACGCCATCAAAGGCGCGAAAATCTTCACGCTCGCGGGAACGCCCATCGACAACGGCGTCGTCGTGATTCGCGACGGCAAAATTGCCGCCGTCGGCGCGGACGTTGCGATTCCTGAAGGCGCAAAAGTCATCGACGCCACGGGCTTGCAGGTGTATCCCGGCATGTTCGATCCCGTCACGCAAGTTGGTTTGGAAGAAGTAGAGGCGGTCAACGCGACCATCGACACTGACGAAACGGGCGAATTCAATCCTGATGTCACCGCCGCAACGGCCTTCAACGCCGACAGCGCGCACGTTCCCGTCACCCGCGCCGCAGGCATCACGGAAGTGCTTACTGTGCCGGGCAGGCTCGGCGGTTTCGGAGGCGGGGGCGGCAGCGTCATCGGCGGGGAAGCCTCCGCCGTGAATCTGGGCGGCTGGAACATCAACGACATGGTGATCAGTCGCCACTCCAGCATGGAACTCACCTGGCCGTCGATTCAAACCGGCTCTTTCGACTTCTCGACGTTCACGTTCACGCAGCGTCCATACGCCGAGGCGAAAAAGGACTACGAGAAAAAAATCTACCAACTCGACGATTTGTTCGATGCGGCGCGCCATTACGCCGAAGCGAAGGAAAAGGGCAACCCCGATAATTTCCAGCGTGATTTGAAGCTAGACGCACTCGCGCCTGTTGTCGAAGGCAAGGAGCCGTTGCTCGTTGTCGCGTTTCAGGCACGCGACATTCGCGAAGCCGTCGAATTCTGCGAAAAGCAGAAAGTCCGCATGATTCTCGCCGGCGCTTCGGAAGCCTGGAAAACCATCGACCTGCTGAAGAAAGACAACATTCCCGTAATCATTGGCCCCGTCCTCACCATG
>DASRQP010000050.1:0-4629 GCA_035696585.1 Candidatus Acidiferrales bacterium
GGCTGCAGGCGCTGGCGAAGCGCCTTGCGGTCCTGCTGAATCCTGGCCGCTTGCTCCGAGGGCGCCTGCGCCGTCCGACTCGCCCACCTTGAAGCGAGCGTAACGGCGCACGGCGATATTTTCTCCGAGCTTGGCAATCGCCTGATCGATCAATTCCTTCACCGTCAGGCCTTCGTCGCGAATGAAGTGCTGCTCGTAGAGGCAATTCTCTTCGTAGAATTTCTCCATCTTGCCGCTGACGATTTTTTCGAGCACAGCGTCCGGTTTTCCGGTGGCGCGCGCCTGCTCCTTGTAAATCTCACGCTCGCGATCGAGAACTTGCTGCGTCACTTCCTCGCGCCGCAGAAAGCGCGGGTCCAGCGCCGCAACGTGCATCGCCACGTCGTGGCAGAGCCTCTGGAAATCCTCGGTGCGCGCCACGAAATCGCTTTCGCAATTCAACTCCAGCAGCACGCCGATTTTCCCGCCCGCGTGGATGTAGCTCGAGACAAGCCCCTCCGAAGTGGTCCGCTGCGCTTTTTTTTGCGCGGCTGACTGCCCTTTCTTGCGCAGAACCGTGGTCGCCTGCTCGAGATCGCCCTTCGCTTCGACGAGCGCTTCCCGGCACGCGGCAAATCCAGCGCCTGTGCGCTCGCGCAGTTCTTTCACGAGTTGCGCCGGGATATTTGGTGTATTTTCCGGTGTCGCCATTTTCTGGTCCGTATCCTTCCGAATCAATTCCGAGATTGCGTGTTGCTCGTGCGGTTTTGAAACTTGCAGAGGCGTTCCGCGCTATGCGGCGCCATCTTTCGCGATGTCCACCGCGGGAGATTCCTCGGCGGGCGCTTCTTCGGCAGCCGCTTCCGCCACGGGCTCACCTTCCACGAAATCGCCTTCCTGCTTTTCGTACTGCTCGTAGGCGCTGGTATCGACGTACTCGACGCCCTCTTCGCCGCCCTCGGCGCCTTCGGCCGCTTTCTGCTCGGCGATTTGCGTCTGCTCGTACTGCTGACGGCCGGCGAGAACCGCGTCCGCGATTTTCGAAGTGAACAGGCGTATCGCGCGCAACGCGTCGTCGTTGCCGGGAATCACCCAGTCGACCAGATCGGGATCGCAATTCGTATCCACGATCGCGACCACGGGAACGCCCATGCGCCGCGCTTCTTTCACCGCGTTCACTTCCGCGTTCGGGTCGATCACGAACATCAAATCCGGCAGTGCGGTCATGTTCTCGACGCCTTCGAAATTCTGATTCAAGTGCTTCAACTCGCGATCATGGCGCGCCGCTTCTTTTTTCGGCAGCGTGGTCACGCGTCCATCCTCGACCATGGCTTTCAGCAGCTTCATGCGCTTGATGGATTTCTGCAGCGTGGCCCAATTCGTCAGCGTGCCGCCCAGCCAGCGATGATTCACGAAAAACATTCCGCAGCGCTTCGCTTCTTCGGCAATCGCTTCCTGCGCCTGGCGCTTTGTGCCGAGAAACAGAATGGATCTGCCGCGGGCGGCGTGATCGCTCACTTGCCGGGACGCTTCGCGAAACATTTTCAGGGTTTTTTGCAGGTCAATGATGTGGATTCCATTGCGTTCGCCGAAAATGTATTCCTTCATTTTCGGATTCCAGCGGCGGGTCTGGTGGCCGAAATGCACTCCAGCCTCCAGCAATTCCTTCATCGTGATTTCAACCAATGTTCCTCCTCGTTGGATGGATGCTTCGATCCCGGCTCGCGATTTTGCGAACCGGAACAGCATCCTTTTTTGCCGGTACCTTGCCGGCCGTGAATTTAGGCCAATCGCTCGCGATTATTTACCGACCGACAAAAACGCCCCGTGCGAAACGACAGACCTTGATTATGCCGAAGAATTCTTCGTTCAACCTCAACTCGAAATCCCAGCTCACGGACTGCAACAAAATCCTGCAACTTGCCACTTCCGTTTAGCGCTTGCTGAACTGGAAGCGACGGCGAGCGCCCTTCTGCCCGTACTTCTTGCGCTCTTTCATGCGCGAATCGCGCGTGAGAAAACCATTTTTCCTCAGCCCTGGCCGCAGCTCTGCGTTGAATACAGACAGCGCGCGCGAAAGTCCCATGCGCACCGCGCCAGCCTGACCGCCCACGCCGCCGCCCTTCGCGGTCGCTTTCACATCGAGCTGCTGCACGGTCTCGGTGAACTTCAGCGGCTCGACCGCCGTCGTCAGCCACGCAACGTTTTTGAAATATTCTTCCACGGCGCGGCCGTTCACCGTGAATTTGCCCGAGCCCATCTTGATATACACGCGCGCCACCGACTCGCGGCGCCGGCCCGTGCCGAAAAATTGCTTCCCTGCACCCTCATCCGAATTTGGCGAATTCCCCAAAAATTCCTCCGAAAATCCTGCTCTGGAAGTTTACTACGCTTACGATTTCTTGTTTTCAAGCTTCTGCGGCGTTTGTCCCGCGTGACGCGCAAGCTGTTCCTCGCCTATATAAATGCGCAGCTTCTTTGCGCGACGCGCGCGCAATTTATTTTTCGGCAACATTCCCAGCACCGCCTCGCGAATCACGAAGTCGGCGCGTTGCGGCATCAGCCGCTTGATCGGCACTTCCTTCAAGCCGCCCGGATAGCCGCTGTGCGTGCGATAAATTTTCTGATCGATTTTATTGCCGGTCAGGCGAATTTTATCGGCGTTCACCACCACTACGTGGTCGCCGCAATCGAGATGCGGCGTGTACCGCGGCTTATCCTTGCCAATCAAAATGCTCGCGACGCGCGCGGCCAGCCGCCCCAGCGCCTGGTTCGTCGCATCGATTACAAACCAATCTTTTCCGGCCGTCAGTTCCTCGACGTCCCGGCCCCTCGGAATATACGTGCGCATCTGCTCTGTGTGCCCTCTCGGTTGAAAGACAAACGATAACGATACGTTACAAGTGCATTTTTGTCAACGCGCAGCGGTGACCATGAACTGCTAAATGTCCACGTTTTGCGCCCTTTCGCTGCGTGGCGGCGCGCCGATTTGGATGGATTCGGAATCCCAATTCATGGCACGCTGCGGCGGGGTGAACGAATGAAGAGAATACTAGAAATACTGAGCAAGCCTGCCGCGCTGGCCAGCGGATGGACAAGCGCGATCCTCTGTTTCAGCGCCGCCATCGGATATTGGGTCGCCGGAGAGCACCGCAGAGCGGTGTGCTGGGCCGTACTTGGCGGAGTCGAAGTCGCGGCGATCGTCTTGTAGACGCGTCAATGCGCGCAAAAACCCGGGCGCTCGCTATCGCGCGACGAAAATCACCCTCGCAACGCACGGGCGGGATCGGTCCGCGACGCGCGCCACGCCGGCAGGAAACACGCCGCCAATGACGCAATCATCATCACCACAAACGCTGAACCGAACGCCAGCGGGTCGCGCGGGCTCACTTTGTACAGAAGGTAGCCCATCAGCCGCGTTAAACCCAGCGCTACCGCCGCACCAAGGACAACGCCACCGCCCGTCAACGCCAGGCCGCGCAACATAACCAGCCGCATCAGATCCGATCCGCCAGCTCCCAGCACCATGCGCAACCCTAGTTCGCGCGAACTCTGCGACACTGCGTACGACATCACGCCGTACAGTCCGATAGCGGCGAGCAGCACCGCCAATCCGCCCAGGATGGCCACCAAAGTCACGGCCACTTGTTGCGGCGATGTCGAGCGGTCTAATTGTTCTTGGAGGGTGATGATCTCGTACGGCGCGAGATTCGCGTCCAAGGCGTGCACTTCGCGCGTCAGCGTGGCAGCCATCGATTGCGGGCTCAAGGACGTTCGAATGTTCAATCCCGGTTGGATGGCGAAATTTTGGCGCAGCGGAACATAGAAAAATGGTTTCGGCAACTCACGGACGCTTTCGTACTTGGCATCCTTGGCAACGCCAATCACGCGCATCCATCGGCCTTTGACCTGAATACGTTTGCCGATCGGATCGCCGCCGCGCCAAAACTGCGCGGCCATCGTTTCGTTCACCACGGCCACCAGAGCGGCTTTTTTGTCATCCGCGCGCGTGAATTCGCGGCCAGACACAATCGGGATGCCCATCGTCACGAAATACTCGGGGCCTACTTCGTTGTACTCCACAGTGGGCTGTTCGCCGGGCGGAGGCTGGTAACCATCGACGGCCATTGGCGTGGACGAGTAAGGTTTGTAGCCCAGCGGTGTCGTCCGCGCGTATGCGGCCGATTCGACACCCGGCAGCGACCTCACGCGATCAATCAGTTCGTCTTGAAAAGTCCTCGCGCGGCCCGCGTCATATCCAGCGGAAATTAAATCTACAGCAGTATTCAGCACTTCTTTGGTCGAAAATCCCGGGCTGGCTGTTCTGATTTTCTGCAGACTCTGCAGCAGCAGCACCGTTCCCACCAACAAAACGAAACTCAGCGACACCTGGACGAGGACCAAGCCTGAGCGGACCCACGTTTTTCCGTGGCCTCCAACAACGCCCGCCGTTTCGGCGTTCAACGCTCCGGCGAGATTGATGCTGCGAGCCTGAATCGCGGGAACCAAACCCAGCAGCAGCGTCGCGATCAAGCAGACGCCTGCGCTCAGTGCCAGCACGCGCCAATCGAGTTCGCCGGGCAAATACATCGACACTCCGCCGCGCGCGGGAAAAAGGAGAACGAGCGCATGACGGCACCAATACGCAAC
>DASRQP010000051.1:0-3242 GCA_035696585.1 Candidatus Acidiferrales bacterium
CGAGCACGTCTTGATTGGGAGCCACGATCGGCGGATCCGGCAGCGCATTCTGGTCGCGGATCGACGACGTCATTCCGGCGCCGACCATAACGCACTGTTCCGCGAGGTTGCAGAATTTTACGTTGCCTTCGAAAACCACCAGGTGCGTGATGGAGTTCGTGTAGGCCATGTAGAAATCGGTTCCAACTACGCCGGCGACTCCCGTTGGGGTGCGAACTTGAAAGCTGGAGCCGGGCTTGGCGAGGTGAACTACTTTCGAGCGCACTTCGCCGAATGTGACGTCAATCTGGGTTTGCTGCTGTGAGGCGTCGTGCTTCACCACTGTCAGCGACGAGTCCGAACCGACGTTTAACACCGAGCCATCGTCGAGCTTGATTCGAGCGCGCGCCATGTGTCCCGTGTTCACCACATCTCCCCAGTAAACGGGAGTCGGCGGCTGAACGGGCATCGTCTGTGCGTCGCGCACTAATTCTACTTTGGGCAGGGTAAGCGATATGCTCCCCGCGTGCTGCGCCCCAGCGGCCGCAGCATATGCAATGTCCGGCGGGATAGCTAACGTCGTTACAGCGAAGGCGACACAGCTCCACAGAATTGCGCGGTTTCGAATCATTGCCGTCCTCTCGTGCGTCGAAGCCTGCTGATTTATCAGAGGCTACCAACGCCAGGGCGCAAGCGCTACAGAATTGCAGAGCTTGTTGCTGATTCTGTTATCGTCCCCCTTTCTTCTGTTTCCTTCGCGGGTTACGCAGAAGCTGGTTTCGCCGGCGCGCTTTTTGACCACATCTGCGCAAGCATTTGGCGCGTCGCGGCATTCGCGCCTGGGGCGTGCTTCTCGCGCCACGCCTCATAGCGCGTGCAGTGCTCCTCGAGCTTCGACCACGCGTGAGGATTCTTGAAAAGCGCGCGCCAGCCGGTCGCGATGGGCCGGATACACTCCCACACGACCCATTGTTCGCCGGTGCTCTCAAAGAAAAATTCTTCGTCAATCAGGCCGCGGTTGACGATATTCGCAACCATTTCCCAGTAGCTGGCAACCATTCGCAAATAGCTATTTTCCTTGCTGCCCGGTGGACAAATCTTCATCACGTCCTCGGGAGTTTGCGGGTGAAAATTGGCGATAAACCATGCGCGCGCCTCGCGCATGACCGGCTCACGGCGCATTTCGTACAGATGCAACATCAGATTCACCTGCTCGTGTGTAACTTGTCCCATGGCTATCCTCCTTGAGTGTTTCCGCTTGTCTGCGGAGATTGCATTGGATTCAGCTCAGAGTTCAAAAGCGTCACGCGATGCGCGCCCACCAGTTGCACGCCTGCAAGATTCATTTCTGCAAGGATGCGGCGGCGGAGCTCGCGAGCTACATCGTCGTTGCGCGTCGGTTGACTCCGAAACTGCATGCGAAGCGTGGTGCCCGCGAGCGCCAGAGACTCGACGCCCAGCACGTTTGGGCCATCGACAAGGAGCGGAGACCACGCGGGATCTTCGCGAATCTCAGAGGCACATTTTTGCAGAACGGTGAGCGCTTGCGCTGCGGCGGCCTCACCGGGAATTGTCACGTCGAGGAAATACTGCGACCAGTCGCGGCTGAGATTGGATACTTGTCCGACCTGACCGTTTGGAATCGTCACCACAGCGCCTTGAGGATTGCGAATCACTGTTCGCCGCAGCGTGATGTGTTCCACGCGTCCCGATTCATTGTTCAGCTTGATGATGTCGCCCACGACGTACTGATCCTCGAAAATAATGAAGAAGCCGTTGATGATGTCCCGAACCAGGTATTGTCCGCCAAAACCGAGCGCCAGGCTCGCCAGCCCGGCGACTGCTGCGACCGGCGTCACATCGAATCCAAATTCCGGCAGGATCATCAAAATCGCGCCAAGCAGGATGACTGCTGAAACAACACTGTAGAGCACGCCGGCCATCGTACGCGTTTGATGTTCGCGCGCTTCCGCATCGCGAGTCGGCGTTTTGGCGCGGACGATGATGTGCGAGGTAAATGCGCGGGACATCCGGTTGAGGATAAACGCAATCACGATTACAACGACGATGCGCGGCCCGCGTTGCTTCACTACATCGAGCAAGTGTTGGAGATATGGAGTCATATATAATGGGAAAGAGCGGGATTATACCATCCTGTGTCACAGGGCCATTCGAGGTTTCGTGCGTGCGGAGGAGGTGGCGTCATGGAAGGGCAAAGGCGCTCTTTTTTGAAGATGTTGATTCCCGGCGCGGTTTTTACCAGCGCTGCAATCCTGGGCGCACAGGATTCGAAGCCTCCCCACGGCGTACCGGGACAGCTTCAGCAAACCCCACCTCAGTCTCCGCTTCCGCCGGCCCCAAAGCCTCCGTCGAAAGTTCAATTGAAGGTCAACCAAACGGAAATCAAGAAGGACGTCGACCAGCTTTTTTCGCTCGCGCAGGACTTGAAGGAAGAAGCAGGGAAGACCGACACGGTGGTGGTGCTGTCGGTTGCGTTCGTGCAGAAGACGGAAGAAATCGAGAAACTCGCCAAGAAAATTCGCGACCTGGCGCGCGACTGATCTGCGAATCGCGAGTCCTTGGACGCAAAAAGAGAAAAGAGGTGGCGCGCCCGGAGGGATTCGAACCCCCGACCCCTAGCTCCGGAGGCTAGTGCTCTATCCATCTGAGCTACGGGCGCGCAAGGACGCCGAGAAAAAGTTGCAGGAGTCCGTTTTGATTCTACCGCGGAGAATACAAGCGGCCAAAGCAAAAGAACTAGCAGCCGCGTCCGTTGGAGGAGAATGTGCCGGATATGTCGGTCATGAATCCAGTTTCAGGTCTGGCCTGTTTTAGAGCCGAACCCGCACTTCACCAAATCGTCTGAACCGCTCTCGACCGGCGGATCTCACGGTCAGCGGTGAGCAACGATAGCCCCTCGACCAACGCGGTGGCCCCAATAATGCGATCTACTGGATCTCTAGGATAAGTCGCTGGAAATCCCATGGCGCGGGCGCACGCCCGGCCAGTGATGGGCAGAACAACGAACCGAGACTCGACCTCCTGCAGAAAGGATTCGAGACTGATGTTGAGGCGAATCCGGCCCTTACTCGCAAGTGTGGCCAATTCCAACAGAGTGATATCAGAGATCGCCAAGCCATCCGCGTTCTTACGCGCGTCGTCAATCGCAGTCCTCGCCTTCCGGGAGATCTGATCTTGGTCAAACGCCAGCCAAACAACAACATGTGTATCGACGAGGATCACTTGAGTTCGCCCCACTCTTC
>DASRQP010000052.1:0-2435 GCA_035696585.1 Candidatus Acidiferrales bacterium
ATTCCATTTTCACAGGCGAAAAGCTTCTGACCACGCCGAATCCTTCCGTCGACAAGGACATGGCGTTGCTCGAAGACTTGGGCATGAAGGCGATGCAACGTGGCTGACACGAAGAAAATGCCATTGCGCGAACGCATCGCCTGGGAACTCGAAAGCCTCCGCGAGCAATCGCAGTTTCGCTCGCTCGAAATCCTCAGCGGCGTCAATTTATGCTCGAATGATTATCTGGGCCTCGCCGCCGATCCGCGTTTGAAACACGCCGTCATCGAAGCGGTCGCATCCGCGCCGCAAATGGGCGCTACAGGCTCGCGTCTGCTCTCCGGAAATTCGCGCGAATGGGAAGAGTTGGAAACTGAGTTTGCAGAATTCGCTGGCACGAAATCGGCGCTCTACTTTGGTTCGGGATACGCCGCAAACGTGGGTTTGCTCAGCGCTGTTTTGCGGCCGGGCGATATTGCTTTCTCCGACGCGTTGAATCACGCCAGCCTGATTGACGGCATCCGCCTTTCCGGCGCGGAGAAAATCATTTACCCGCACGGCGATTTGCCATTCCTCGAGGATGCGCTTCGTGAAAACTCGCTCAGCGCAGGCGCAAAAGTGATTGTCACCGAAAGCATTTTCAGCATGGAAGGAGACGTCGCGCGCATTGAAGATCTGGTGTGCCTCGCGAAAACTTACGGCGCGGAATTAATTGTCGACGAAGCCCACGCGCTCGGCGTTCGTGGACCCGAAGGCCGCGGCGTGGCCGCAGAATTGAACTTGGAGCGAGAAATTCTCGCAATCGTTTATACCTGTGGCAAAGCCCTCGCAAGCGTTGGCGCGTTCGTTTGTTGTGACGCGAAGCTGAAAGATTTTCTCATCAATCGCGCGCGGACTTTTCTTTTTAGCACGGCCATTCCTCCGTATATCGCGCGACAGATTCACGCGGCGCTCCAGATTGCACGCGACGCAAATTCTCGCCGCAAGCATCTAAATGAGATTTCGAGCGCGTTGCGCGAAGGATTATCCGCTGCAGGCCAAAATTATGGCGCGAGCTCCACGCAAATCGTCCCCGTGATTCTTGGCGCCAACGAAACGGCTCTGCGTGTCGCAGCTCAGTTGCAAAACGCCGGATTCGCGGTGCGCGCCATTCGCCCGCCGACAGTTCCCGCTGGAAGCGCGCGCATTCGCATTTCGCTTACCAGCCGCATCACTCATGCAGACACTCATCGTCTCGTTGGCGCGATCGACGCGGCGGTGCATTCGCGCGCTCTTCCAGCAGCCGAAGCGGCGACGGTCGCGAATGCCTAACCGCTTTTTTATTACCGGCACGGACACAAATGTTGGCAAGACCGTTGTCTCCGCTCTCCTTTGCGCCGCGCTCGGTGCGATTTACTGGAAGCCAATTCAAACGGGAACGCGCGAGGGCAGCGATCGCGCCACAGTGATGCGCATCGCCCAAATGCCGAAAAATCGCACGCTGCCAGAAGCGTATCGTTTTGCTCCGCCTGTGTCGCCGCATCTGGCCGCGCGTCTCGCGGAAGCGCGCATCGAGTTGCGAAAAATCAAATTGCCACAAATCGCGGATTCTGAAAATCTGATTGTCGAGGGTGCCGGCGGCGCGCTTGTGCCGATTAACAGCCGGCAACTGATGACGGATCTCATGGCGCATCTCAATCTTCCCGTTCTTCTTGTCGCGCGGACCTCGTTGGGCACCATCAACCACACGTTGCTCTCGATTGCAGCGTTGCGCGCCGCACGTCTCGATCTTCGCGGCGTGGTGATGGTGGGAAAAGAGAATCGCGAGAATCGCGCGGCCATCGAACATTATGGCGAAATCGAAATCGTTGGCGCGGTGCCGCCACTCGCAAAAGTAAATCGCGCCACGCTTGTTCGTATATTCCGCAAGAATTTCAATCGCCAGGTGTTTCCCGCATGAGCTCCAGCCTGCGCGTCTGGCATCCCTTCACGCAGGAAGCGCTCGACCCCGCGCCGCTTCGCATCACGCGCGCGCAGGGCGTCTACATTTACACCGACGACGGCCACCGTTTCATCGATGCAATTTCTTCGTGGTGGGTGAATCTCCACGGGCATTGTCACCCGGCGATCATGTCCGCGATCGCGGAGCAAACGGCGAAGATGGACCACGTGCTGCTCGCGGGCTTCACGCATGACGGTGTCGAAGAGCTTTCGCAGCGCTTGCGCAAAGTGTTGCCGCGCGAACTGGAACACATCTTCTTTTCCGACGATGGCTCAACCGCCGTCGAGGTCGCGCTGAAAATCGCTGTGCAGTACTGGCAGAATTCAGGCCATCCGAAAAAGCAATCCATCGTCGCGCTCGAGCACGCCTATCACGGCGACACAGTTGGCGCGATGTCCGTGAGCGACGATTCAATTTTCAACGATCCGTTCCGCACGTTCCGTTTCCCGGTGCATCGCGTGCATTCGGCGTATTG
>DASRQP010000053.1:0-6162 GCA_035696585.1 Candidatus Acidiferrales bacterium
TTACCGGGTGCCACATGGTCTAAGTGATGGCGACTTCTTCGTAGATGCCAAAAACATCTCGCAGCGCGTCGCAAATTTCACCGAGGGTCGCGTAGGCTTTCACCGCGTCGTAAATATGCGGCATCATGTTCTCGTCGCCCTCTGCTGCCTTACGAAGAGCCTTCAGGCGGCGATCGACTTCCGCGCCGGAGCGTTCCGCGCGCAATTTGCGGAGCCGCTCCTCTTGCCCCCGCGCGACGCTTTCGTCGATTTGCAAAGTATCGATCGCCTTTTCTTCAGCGACGAAATCATTGACGCCCACGATGATCTTTTCTTTGCGGTCCACTTCCACTTGATAGCGATACGACGCCTCGGAAATTTCCCGCTGCGGATACGCGCGTTCGATGGCATTCACCATGCCGCCCAGCGCATCGATCTTCTCGATATAATCCCACGCGCCGCGCTCCACTTCTCCCGTCAGCGTCTCCACGAAATACGAGCCGCCAAGAGGATCGACCGTATTCGTCACGCCGCTTTCGTGCGCGATAATTTGCTGCGTGCGCAAAGCGACCGTCGCCGCGAATTCCGTCGGCAGCGCCCATGCTTCGTCGAGCGAGTTCGTATGCAGCGATTGCGTTCCACCTAAGACAGCTGCCAGCGCCTGCAGCGCCGTGCGGACCACGTTGTTGTAAGGCTGCTGCGCCGTCAGCGAACAGCCCGCCGTTTGCGTGTGGAACCGCAGCGCCCACGAACGCGCATTCTTCGCGCCGAAGCGTTCGCGCATCGTCTTGTACCAGATGCGTCGCGCCGCGCGGTATTTCGCGATCTCCTCGAAGAAATCGTTATGCGCGTTGAAGAAAAACGAAAGACGCGGCGCGAAATCATCCACTTCCAGCCCGCGGCGAATCGCCCAGTCCACGTATTCGATGCCGTCGCGCAGCGTGAACGCCAATTCCTGAATCGCCGTCGAGCCCGCTTCTCGAATGTGATAGCCGCTGATCGAGATCGCGTTGAATTTAGGGGTCTGCTTCGCGCCAAATTCAAAGGTATCGATCACCAAACGCATCGACGGCCCCGGCGGATAGATGTATTCCTTCTGCGCGATATATTCCTTCAGGATGTCGTTCTGCAGCGTGCCGGAAATTTTCTTCCAATCAGCGCCCTGCTTTTCCGCCACCGCCAGGTACATCGCCCAAATAATCGCCGCCGGCGAATTGATCGTCATCGAAGTGCTCACGTCCGCCAGCGGGATCTTGTCGAAAAGCACTTCCATATCCGCAAGCGAACTGATAGCCACTCCGCATTTGCCGACTTCTCCCTCCGAGAGCGGGTGGTCCGAGTCATAGCCCATCAGCGTGGGAAGGTCGAACGCCACCGAAAGCCCGGTCTGCCCCTGCGCGAGCAGATAACGAAAACGTTTGTTTGTATCTTCCGCAGCGCCGAATCCGGCGAACTGCCGCATCGTCCACAAGCGTCCGCGATACATCGTGGAATGGATGCCTCGCGTGTATGGTGGCTCTCCCGGGAATCCGAGGTCCGTCTCGGGCGACCATCCCTCCAGATCCGCCGGCGTGTACAGCCGCCGAATCGGGTAGTCGGAGATTGTCGTGAATTCTTTCGCGCGTTCGGGCGATTTCTCGAGCGTCGGCTCCAACACTTTCTTTTCCCACTCGATCTCAGCTGCCGATGGCGTACGGGACGGTTCGGGCTCCGCGCTCGTCGTTAGCGACGAAGTTCGCTCTTCTTTCGGCATTTGGCATCTCCCGGCCGGACCACGCGGCCTCTAACCCGCTTGCGAAGCTCTGATTTGATTGTAGGGCAAGCCTAATAAGTGGGCAAGTGCAGCTCGCGAAGAACGTCCAGCGCAGGCGAAAAAAAAGGCCCGGATTTGCGAACCTCCGGGCCTTCCTTGCATCGTTACTTTATCGCCGCTACTTGTGCAATCCCAATCCGAACACGTCTTCTCCCGCCAGGCGCCCGCCGAGCGTGCCGGGAATGAGCGGCTGCTGGGCTTCGAGATCGATGGCTCGGTGTCTCGCATCTGCGAGGGTGATGTTATTTGCGCTCAGCGTCCGCCCCATCGCCAGATTGAAATTCACGAGCGCGATTTGCAGATTCGCTTTTGCCAGCAGCTCGTTGCCTTTGGCCGCCGTCAAGTCTCGGGAGCGGAGAATCACGTTGTAGCTCGTGGATGCGCCCAGCGAATATTTCTTCTGCTCGTCATCGAGCGTTTGCTGTGCAAGCTGGGTCGCTTTCTCGGTGGCCACCACCTGCGCGGCATCCTGCTGAATGGCAATCAGCGCGTTTCGTACGCCGACGACGATGGTGTTCTTTTCTTGCTGATATATCGTTTGGTATTGCCGCTCGTTCAGCAGAGCGCGAGCGTGGTCGGCTTGCGCCGAGCGGTTCCGCAACGGCAAGCTCAAGTTCAAGCTGGCCGAATAGCTCGGGAACTGGTTCTGAAAAATCGCGGAATAGGCATCTCCAACACCACCGGGCACAACCGTCGTCGTGGTGTTAAACGTGTTTCCCACGCCCACGAACTCACCCGCAATGGGGTTGCCGCTGGCATCGACAATGGGAACATTCAAATTCGGAACAAAAGTGAGCGGCGTCGAGGAATTGATCCTCGAGATGCCTCCCAGTCCGGAGCTCTGATAGTTTGCGGAAAGAGTAAGCGCTGGGAGCAACTCGTTCCGCGTAGCCTTAATTTCAATATCGTCATTCGCTAACTGGAACTGCTCCACTTGCAATTCGGGGCGATTCGCCCACGCTTCTTTTACCGCGTCTGGCAGGGCGATACTCGGCACCGCCACCGATTCCTCGATCGGTGTAGTCGGAACCACCTCCACGTCCTGGAAAGCCGGGTCCAAAAGGTTCTTGGTAATCAACTGGAGCAACAACGTTTGCTGTTGCAGCAAGTTGGTTTGTGCCTGGATAACCAATTGGTTGTCGGTCGCGATTTCCGATTCCGCTGTCAATACGTCCAACGGCGCGAGCGTGCCAATTTCGAGCTGGCGCTTATTGTCCTCGTACAATTTCTGTGACGTTGCCAGCGCCGCTTTTTGCACGTCCACGTTTTGCCGTGCATAGACGAGCTGCCAATACTGATTTTCAACCTGCGTCACCGAGTTGATTACCTGCTCCTCAAAAGTCAGGTTGTCCTCTTTTAGAGTGTTCTTCGTCTCGACGATGAAGCGCGTCACCGTGAGTAGGCCGAACCCTCTTAACAGGGGCTGCTGAATGCTGGCGAAAAGTTGAGACGAGACGGACGGGTTGAAAAAGTTGGCGGACGAGGACGAAGAGCTGCGCGTATTGTCCAAACCAAAAGAGAACGATGTCCCTGTGTGCAGTTCCTGCGAATAGCCGATGTTCAGCTGAGTCTGGTGGCTCTTAAGAGCAACCAGGGAGTTGGTGCCGGTGCCGGTCCCGGAAATAAAGGGATTGTTCACCGGAGTCGTGTTGTCCGCGATAGATGCGGTCGCGCCGATCACTGGATCAAAAGTGCCACCACCGCCGGAGCCAAGTACGAATGATCCGGTGGGCGTTCCACCGCCTTCAGCCCGAAGGACGTCGGTTTCACCAAACCAAGGCAGGTAGCGCTGAACGCGGATATCAAGATTGTTTTGCAGAGCCAGAGCTGTCGCATCCTGCAGAGTCAATTCCAGCTTCCCGTCGTGGATCAGGCTGTAAATCGCCGGCGTGTTCGTCAAATCGGGAGGAGGTACATTGATTGAGAAATACGGCGCAAATATATTCGGAAACCATTGCCTCCCCTTCGTATAGTCCGGGCCCGAGCGGAGATTCGGATACGGCATCGCGGCCGGAGTTTGTTGCGCTGCGGGCGTCTGTGTTTGCGTCGTTGTCGTTTGGGCCTGCGGCGGCGTGGTTTGCTGGGACTGCGCTTGCGCGAGGCCGGGATACCCGACTGCGAGCGCCGCGGCCAGATAGAGGGCAACGGCGGTCCGAATAAGCCTTCCAGTCATATCGTTATCTTCCCCCTGATTTCAGAATTGCGGTTTAAGTCCTAGTATGGTGAAACGTGCGAGAGCGGCGATATGTTTCAACTGATTGCGCGCTGCAACGTGGCGGCCAATCCTATCCGTTTGCAATCAGGCAAATAAGGCTGGGATGGTTTCGCACAATGTTCAGAATCGGACACTAACAGGCTACAACCGAACACATGAATCGACGAGTCTAGCATCTCTCTTGCCGCATTGACAACGAAGGCCGGGCTGACCTAGGCTAGCCGGGCGTCATAGATCTGGGAGGCTCGCTCACATGCACGCGGATGAAGTGATGCAACTCTTCGAGCGGGTTGGAGCCGTGCGGCACGGACATTTTGAGCTCTCCAGCGGCCGCCACAGCGCCACGTATGTCCAATGCGCCCTTGTGCTTCAGTATCCCGAGTCCGCCGAAAAACTCGGCCGCGCGCTCGCTGAGAAGTTCAAGGGTGTGCAGATAGACTGCGTTGCTTCACCAGCCCTCGGTGGTGTCCTCGTTGGGCACGAAGTGGCTCGCGGGCTTGGCGTTCGCGCCGTCTTCGTGGAAAGAGACATTTCCGGGCGCATGGCTCTCCGCCGGGGGTTCGCTTTCCAGCCGAATGAGCGTGTCCTGGTTGTCGAAGACGTCTGGACCACGGGCGGTTCCACCCGCGAAACGATTGCCGTGGTCGAGCAGGCCGGAGGACTCGCTGTTGCGGCGGGAGCTTTGATCGACCGCAGCGGCAATCAGCTCGAACTCAACGTGCCCACCAAGGCCTTGATCGATTTGGATATTCCCAGCTACGAAGCCTTTGAGTGCCCCCTCTGCCGCTCGGGCCAGGAAATCGCTAAACCCGGCAGCCATTTCGTCCGCTCAGAAAAGTAGCAGTACTACATTAAAAAAGTTATTGCATTGTAAATACACTCGTATCAAAATACCCGCCTGAATTCCGCGTTGCTCTACTTAGAGGGTAGGTGCCGCGCATAATCCAAGCTTCCGTCGTTGCGGATGCGTGTCCGTATTCCTAGATACGGTGCTGCCGCATTGGCGTAAGCCGTCCTCTCCTTACTTGTTGGCGAGCTCGCAGCGCCCGCCGTTGAGGTTGGCAACATGGCTATCGTTAATGTGCCGCATCTCGGCAGAACGTTCATCATGCCCGCTCAGATCGAGATCTTCCTCGCGGGCGTCGGCGTCGAATACCATCGTTGGCTCAGCTCCGAACCGCTTTCTTCCCATGCAAGCCCGGCGCAAATACTGGACGCCTACAGGGACCAGCTTGAGAATTACAAAAACGTCCACAGCTTTGCGGCTTACGACGTCATCGATCTCACGCCGGAAACTCCAGGGATCGACGACATGCTCGGGCAGTGCAGCAAAGAGCATTGGCACGACCAGGAAGAGGCCCGTTTGATCGTAGCCGGCCGCGGAGTTTGCAATATCCATCCTGTGGGACGCCCGGTCGTAATCGTTGAACTCGAGCCCGGCGACTTTCTTTCCGTCGGCCGCGGCATCCGGCACTGGTTTGAACTCTGCGCCGAGCGGCGTCTCCGCGCTGTGCGCTTTCTCGATGCTCAGCAAGAAACATCGTACACGCAAAGCGGTATCGAAAATGAATACGAGCCCGTGTGCCTCGGTCCGGCCTATTTCGCCTATCGTCAACTCTAGCAGCCGCTGGCCGCCGAGGCCTTGTCATCCCGAGCCGTCATGCCGCTGCTCGTTCCCTCCAATTCGTTTAGTTTCCTTCTGAATTGTTTGCGCCGTGCGATAATTTGCTCCGCATGCGTAACATCAAATTGACCCTTGCTTATGACGGCGCCACATTCCACGGCTGGCAAATCCAGCCCGGCGTCCCCACCATTCAAGGCGCAATCACCGATGTACTCCGCAAAATCACTCAGGAACAAATAACCATTCACGGCGCCAGCCGAACAGACACCGGCGTCCACGCGCTCGGCCAGGTCGCAAGTTTCAAAACGCAATCGCAGCTCGCCACGGAAGAATTGCAGCGTGGCCTCAACGCGCTTCTGCCGCCCGCGATTCGCATCGTCGCCGTCGAAGAAATGGGCTCCGATTTCCACGCGCGTTGGCAGGCCCTCGAGAAAACGTATCATTACCGCATCTTCCGCGGACCAGTGGTCTCACCGTTCGAATTCCAGCGCGTTTTGCATTATCCATATCCGCTCGACGAATCTGCCATGA
>DASRQP010000054.1:0-5468 GCA_035696585.1 Candidatus Acidiferrales bacterium
ATCGACCTGCGCGGCGAACGCAAGAGCGAACGGGAATTCGTGAACAGTCTCGGCATGAGTTATATTCCCATGGGCTGGGAGTGTTCATTTCCAAAGGATAAGACCTTTGCGGAATTCCTCACCTTGATTGTTGACAACCCCGGCACCAAAATCTTTGTACATTGCCGAGTGGGCGATGACCGCACGGGAATGATGATCGCAGCCTACCGCATGGCGGAGCAGGGGTGGTCCGCTGAGAAAGCCGAGAGGGAAATGGAAAGATTCGGATTTGGCCTTGTTCACCGTCGACTTATCTGCCCTCGTTTGTCCTCGTATGAAGAACATTTCCTCGAACGTTTCAGAACGGAGCCTGCCTTTCGCGAACTTCGCGAACGCCAGAGCCAGGGAAAAACGGATTAATTCCGCTTTTTCTTGGGCTCGAGTGGCTTCTTTAGCCAATCGCGTGAAAGCCGTTTTCGACATAGTGACATACAGCAAATTTGATACTTACCTGCATCTCCTCTCTTTTCGTACCTTTCAAGTTGTTGAGCGCATGCCTTGTTCGTGGTAGGTTGTCTGGCACGGGGACCTTTCAGGAGCTTTTTTGAAAGGTGATTGCGATAAGAATAAGTTATTCATGAGGGTTTGTTAACTCGCCGGTTTCTGGGGTGAACGGCTTTGTGTGGAATTGTTGGCTTTACGCATAGGATGGGTGTAGTCAGCCCGCAGCGCATCGATAGTGCCGTCGCTTCGCTAATCCATCGTGGCCCCGATCAGCAAGGGGTCTATCGCTCAAATTTCATTTCGTTGGGCGCAACGCGGCTAAAGATCATTGATCTTGAGTCGGGAAACCAGCCGATGGTATCGGACGATGGCGATGTGGCCCTGGTTTTCAATGGCGAAGTCTATAATCACGGCGAACTTCGCGGCGTGCTCGAAGGGCTGGGCCATAAATTCCATTCCCACAGTGACACCGAAGTAATTCTTCACGCTTTTCTCGAATGGGATACAAAGTGCTTCGCGCGGCTCCGCGGAATGTTTGCCATCGCGCTGTGGAGCGAGTCGAAAAAGCGGCTCGTTTTGGCGCGCGACCGCATGGGCATAAAGCCTCTTTACATTTGTCGTCTGAATGACGACATCCTCTTCGGTTCCGAACTAAAAGCCATTCTGATCCATCCTGAAGTGGACCGGGAGCTCAGCATGGCCGGACTCAATTGCTTTCTGTCCATGAATTTTGTGCCGTGCCCTTGGACTTTGGTGGACGGAATCGAGAAGCTTCCTCCCGGACACCTTCTCGAATGGCGCGACGGAGAAATCCGGATGGAAACATTCTGGAGTGTGGCGCTGCATGAAGATTCGCGTTGGACTCTGGAGTCGGCCAAAGAGCAATTGGATTTCCTGCTGCGAGACTCGATTCGCGAGCACCTCGTTTCCGACGTGCCGCTCGGAATCTGGCTTAGCGGAGGCCTTGATTCATCTACGATCCTCGATTATGCGGCCGCTCAGGCTCCTTCACGATTGAAGACATTCTCGATTTCGTTCCAAGGCAGAAGTTTTGACGAAACGGCTTACATTCATCGCATGGCGGCGCGATACGGAACCGAACACCACGAACTCGATGTGAGTCCGGACGCGGACCTTACCGGCGCAATAGAAGAGTTCGCCTATTACTCGGATGAGCCCAGCGCGGATTCCGGCGCGCTCCCCGTGTGGTTCCTCTCCCGGATGACACGCGACCACGTAACCGTGGCGCTGAGCGGCGAAGGTGCGGACGAGATTTTCGGAGGTTACCTTACCTACCGCGCGGACATCCTGGCGCGTCGGGCGCAACGAATCCCCGTCGGCGTACGGCGGAGCGCCCTAAAGCTCTTGGGACACTGGCCTGTTTCAGACGACAAGATCGCGCTCGAATACAAATTGAAACGCTTTCTCGAAGGTTCTCTGATGTCTGCCGAGGAAGCTCATTTGTATTGGAATGGGACTTTTTCTGAGGCCCAAAAGAAAAGCTTTTTCGTCGGCGCTGATAGTAAGTATATTTCGACGCTGCTGCGGGACTTCCGCGAGCCGTCGAACACTCTGGGGAATTTGAATCGCTTCCTGTCACTCGACCAACATTGCTATTTGCCTGACGATATTCTCTATAAGAGCGACCGCATGAGCATGGCTCATTCCGTGGAGTTGCGGCCTCCTTTCCTGGATCATCGCCTCGTCGAATTCGCCGCTTCACTTCCTGAGAAGTTCAAAATCAGCGGATCCAGGCAGAAATATCTCTTGAGAGAGTTGATGAAGCACAAACTCCCCAAGTTCATTTTGCAGCGAAAGAAAATCGGCTTGGATATTCCGACACACGATTGGTTGCGCGGCGTGCTGCGTCCGATGCTGCTCGACACCTTGACGCCGGGGGCAATCAAGCAGACGGAGTTGTTCCGCGCCGACGTGATACAGAGTTTCATTCAAGACCATATGGAGCGACGCGCGAACGTGGGCTTTCATCTTTGGGGTTTGATGATTCTTTTTCTCTGGATGAAGAAATGGAAGATTCAGGCGACGCCGTTCGCCGAAGTGAAACGGGAACCTCTCGAAAAGGTTCTTACCTTCACTTAGCTGTCATTCTGTTTGCCGCGATCGTTTATCTCGGTTGCGCTTTTTCGCCGCCGTCGTTGATGGATGACGTCGATGCGGTGCAGGCACAAATCGCGCACAACATGTTGCAGTCGGGCGACTGGGTGACCGCACGCCTCGACGGTGTCGCCTACCTCGAAAAATCTCCGCTTGTCTATTGGAGCATCGCCACTTCCTACGCAATCTTCGGAGTTCACGATTGGACAGCGCGCATACCGATTGCTCTCTCGGTGATTGCTCTTTGCTGGCTGACCGCCTGTTTTGGCGCGTGGGCGTTTGGACGCCGGGCCGGGTTTTACGCGGGATTATGTCTGGCGACGTGCGTCGGGCTGTTTCTCTTTACGCGCATTCTGATTCCCGACGTCATGTTGACGATCACAGTGGCGCTTGCCATGTGGGCGTTTTTGCGCGTGCTGGAGGAAGAAGAGACTCATCCGCGTTTCTGGGCGTTGGTGCTGGCGGCGAGTCTTGGAATTGGACTGCTCCTCAAGAGCCTGATTGCTGTTGTCTTTCCGTGCGGCGCTGCGATCGTCTATCTGCTGCTGACGCGCCAGTTATTTCTCCGGCGCACGTGGAAACGCCTTCACGTGATCAGCGGATTGCTCGTCATCCTCTTGATTGCCGCTCCTTGGCACGTTCTTGCGACGTTGCGGAACCCTCCCTACTTCGCCTTCACCATGCACAGCGGGCCGGGCGAGTATCACGGTTTTCTCTGGTTTTATTTCGTCAATGAGCAACTTCTCCGCTTTCTGAATCTGCGCTATCCCCGGGACTACAACACGGTTCCGCGACTCTATTTCTGGCTGCTGAATCTCGTGTGGCTTTTCCCGTGGAGCGCATATTTTCCGGCAACGTCGGGACTCTCCTACAAGCCTGTGGATCGTGCGGGGCGAACGCGGCTGCTGGCGCTGTGCTGGGCCGGCTTCCTGCTGTTCTTCTTCACGTTCTCGACGACGCAGGAATACTATTCTATGCCGTGTTATCCGGCTCTGGCGCTGCTGCTTGGGTCAGCGATGGACAAGGAAGGAAAATGGGTGCGGCGTGGAACAAAGTTTCTGCTGGTGACGTCGGCTGTGGCGGCTGCAATCATCGCCGCAATACTGTTGCGTGTTCGAGGTATCCCTACGCCGGGTGATATTTCTTCTGCTTTGACGCAGCATCCCTCGGCCTACACGCTTTCATTGGGTCACCTTGAGGATTTGACGCTGGATTCTTTCGCGTACTTGCGCGCTCCTCTGATTCTGGCCGGGATCGCTTTTCTCGTCGGTGTATTTGGCACTTGGCGATACAGCGGCAAGCGCGCGTTCCTTGCACTTGCAGTGATGATGGTGATTTTCCTGCATGCGGCGCGGCTGGCGATGGTGACCTTCGATCCCTACATGTCTTCGCGTCCGTTGGCCAACGCGCTTTTGCGCAGCCCCGCGGGGCAATTAATCGTCGACGATCAGTATTACGCCTTCTCGTCCATTTTTTTCTACACGAATCGCCGGGCGTTGCTCCTGAATGGCCGGGTAACAAATCTAGAGTACGGTTCTTACGCGCCGGACGCGCCCAACGTTTTCATTGACGACGCCGATTTCAAAAGATTGTGGCTTACGCACGATCGCTACTATGTTGTTGCGGATCACTCCGCGGTTCCGCGGTTTGAGAAATTAGTCGGCCGCGGCGATCTCTACACAGTTGCCTCCAGCGGAGGCAAACTCGTCCTTACAAATCAGCCCTTGTGAATTGCCGCGCGAGGAATTCTGAAGAAAAAATGGGCAGGCGACCGTATTGACCTGCCCATTCCAGCCGTAATGAAGTTCTATTCAGTTGCCAGGAGGCAAACCGCGAGAATGCCCCGGGGTTGGTTTGGTGCCATTTGGATTGCTGGAACTACCGCCGCTCAAACCTTTGGCGAGCCCGATGGAACCACCGACCGCAACGACGATAATGGTGGTCAGCCAGATCGGATGCGCCCTCGCGAATCCGCCATGGCTTGTGCCCTTAACGTTGGTATTATTCCCTGCTTCGAGCACGTCTTGATTGGGAGCCACGATCGGCGGATCCGGCAGCGCATTCTGGTCGCGGATCGACGACGTCATTCCGGCGCCGACCATAACGCACTGTTCCGCGAGGTTGCAGAATTTTACGTTGCCCTCGAAAACCACCAGGTGCGTGATGGAGTTCGTGTAGGCCATGTAGAAATCGGTTCCAACTACGCCGGCGACTCCGGTTGGCGTGCGAACTTGAAAGCTGGAGCCGGGTTTGGCGAGGTGAACTACTTTCGAACGCACTTCGCCGAATGTGACGTCAATCTGGGTTTGCTGCTGTGAGGCGTCGTGCTTCACTACGGTCAACGACGAGTCCGACCCCACGTTTAATACCGAGCCATCGTCGAGCTTGATTCGAGCGCGCGCCATGTGTCCCGTGTTCACCACATCTCCCCAGTAAACGGGCGTCGGCGGCTGAACGGGCATGGTCTGCGCGTCGCGCACTAATTCTACTTTGGGGAGAGTAAGCGATATGCTCCCCGCGTGCTGCGCCCCAGCGGCCGCGGCATATGCAATGTCCGGCGGGATGACTAAGGTCGTTACAGCGAAGGCGACACAGCTCCACAGAATTGCGCGGTTTCGAATCATTGCCGTCCTCTCGTGCGTCGAAGCCTGCTGATTTATCAGAGGCTACCAACGCCAGGACGCAAGCGCTACAGAATTGCAGAGCTTGTTGCTGATTCTGTTATCGTCCCCCTTTCTTCTGTTTCCTTCGCGGGTTACGCGGAAGCTGGTTTCGCCGGCGCGCTTTTTGACCACATCTGCGCAAGCATTTGGCGCGTCGCGGCATTCGCGCCTGGGGCGTGCTTCTCGCGCCACGCCTCATAGCGCGTG
>DASRQP010000055.1:0-4566 GCA_035696585.1 Candidatus Acidiferrales bacterium
AATTTCAGGGGGAGCAAGACTTTCAGGAAAGGGTGAGTCAGACACACCCCCGCCGTAAGAGGGTAGGTATCGTGGGAGTCGGCGGAGTGTGTGGGGGAAGGAAACCGGCCCAGCCCTCAATCCCCTAAAGGGATCCTCGGCTTGTCTTCCCCCGACGCTTCCCTATATCGCACGCCGCAAGCCATTCTTAAATCATTCCATCTAAATATCTTAAGAAATCCACAGCCACGTAAAAATCTCCACACCGCGTAATTTCTCCCCGCGTTCCATCCAAATCGCGCGAGAAACTTCCAACTACTATTCGTATCGTAGTGCCACCAGAGGGTCCACCTTGGTGGCCCGTCGCGCAGGCACATACGAAGCCGCAAGCGCCACGCCGACCAACAGCAGCGCGACTGCCGCGAACGTCAGCGGGTCTGTCGCGCTCACTTGATACAACAGGCTCGTCATCAATCGTGTCAAAGCCAGCGCCGCGATGACGCCGATTCCGGCGCCCAGGAGCGTCAGCCGCGTCCCCTGAGCCAGCACCAGCCGCAGCACGTCATACGGCCGCGCGCCAAGCACCATGCGGATTCCGATCTCATGCGTTCGCTGCGCCACGGCGTAGGCAATCACGCCATAGATCCCCACCGCCGCCAACACCAGAGCCATCGCGGCAAACACTCCCAGAAGAAGCGTCGTGAAGCGGGAGAGAGACACCGAATCCCCAAGCAGCTGATCCATTGTTGCCACGGCGGAAATTGGTTGGTCTGGGTCCATGCGCTGTACCTCGGCTCGCGCGGCCGAAACCAATGCCAAGGGATCATTCGACGTGCGCGCCACAATCGTCATCTCGGAATACACTAACTCCGGCTGCGGCCAATAGACCGTGGGTTCCGCTGGCGTACCCAGAGCCATCTGACGAACGTCGCCTACGACACCAATAATCTGCGAAGGAAACTTTGTATCTTCGTCGCCGCCCCTCATAAAAATCGAAACTTTCTCGCCCAGTGGATTCTTGCCCCGCAGGTACATGTCCGCGAACGCCTGGTTGACGATGACCACGCGTCGCTTCGTCGCCAGCTCCGCATCGTTAAACGTCCGGCCCGCGCGCAGCGGGATCTCCATGGTGCGGAAGTAATTCGGCCCGACGACGCGCACAGCGGCGACAGGACGCTCGGTGACCACATCCGGTTGGCTGAGAATATGCACATCCGTCGCGGCACCCAGTCCTGAAAACGGAGGACAGCTGCTCATGCTCACCGAGCGCACACCAGGCAGTCCACCAATCCGGTCGACCAGCTGCTTAAAAAAATCCATCTGCAACTGATCTGTTTTGTATTTCGATTCTGGCAGAGTCACCTTGAACGTGATCACATGGCTGGCATTGAATCCGGGATCGACTCCCGCAAGGCGCGCGAAACTGCGTATCAACAACCCGGCACCGATAAGCAACACCACCGAGAGAGCCATTTGCATCACAACGAAAGCCCTTCGCGCGAACTGCCGGCCCTTTGCGGAAGATGATGTCCGGCCGCCTTCCTTAAGAGTCTCCGAAATCCTCTGGTGCGCCGAAATGTAGGAAGGCAGGAAACCGAAAAGAAATCCGGTAAGCAGAGTCGCCGTGGCGGCAAACAGCAAGATGCGAAAATTGATCGATACCGAGTTCACGTCGAGAAGGTTTTGCGGGCTTGAAGCCAGCAGAATGTTCGTGCCCAGGAATGCGAGCAACACGCCGAGTCCTCCGCCGGCTGCCGTCAGCAGCGCGCTTTCCGTCAAGAGCTGCCTCGCAATTCGCGAACGGCTCGCGCCAATGGCGGTGCGAATTGCCAATTCCCTCTCGCGCGATGCCGCGCGCGCAAGCAACAGGCTTGAAACGTTGGCGCACGCGATGAGCAGCACAAACACGACTGCGCCGAGCAAGATCAGCAGCGCGGGACGCAAATTCCCTGACAGCTGTTCTCGCAGGGGAACCACGCTGATACCCCAATTCTGATTGAAATCGGGATATTCCTGCGCGAGCCGCGTCGCGATTGTGTTCATCTCCGTCTGTGCCTGCTGCAAGCTCACGCCCTGTTTTATCCGGGCGACCGCCGTCATGAAGCGTCCGATCTGTTTGCGGTCGCGAAAACGCTGCGGAAGAACCCACGGACCCCACATTTGCGGCTTTGCGCCGGTAAGCGACCCATCTTTGATGAACCAATCGAAATTGCGAGGCGCTACGCCAACCACTGTCTGACTGTGCCCGTTCAGCAGGATGGTCTTGCCAATAATTCCCGGGTCGCCGCCGAAGCGCTCTCTCCAAAAGCCATACGCCAGAATAACTACGTTGGTGTGAGCGGCTTGGCTGTTTTCAGCTGTAAATCCGCTTCCCATAATCGGATTCACACCCAGCACATGGAAGAAATTCGGAGTGACCAGTTGCACCACCACTTGCTCTGGCTCGCCAGAACCAGTCAGATTGTCTCGCTCGTCCACAAAACCAGCCATGTCCGCGAAGACAGTATTCTGGCTCTGCCAGTCGAGAAAATCTGGAGGCGCAATCGTATTGTGGGGATTCGAATGCCGCGTGTCGTTTTCCCACAGGATCGCCAGGCTGTCTGAATTCTTGTACGGCAACGGCCGCAGCAGCACCGAATCGATGACCGAAAAAATCGCCGTGTTCGCCCCGATGCCAAGCGCAAGCGTGAGAATTGCAATCGCGGTGAACCCCGGATTCTTGCGCAGCATGCGCGCCCCGTAGCGCAGATCCTGCCCAAGCGTCTCCAGAAAGCCGAGGCTGTTCATCTCATATATCTCCTCGCGAATCCGCGTCGCATTCCCCAACTTGATGTGCGCCGCACGGCTCGCCTCTTCCCGCGTCATCCCTCGCGCCATATTCTCTTCCGTCTCCGCTTCGAGATACGACGCAAGTTCCCGCGCCCGCTCCTCATCCCATTTCCGCCGCCGAAAAAATCGCCCCCAACTCATCGCTCCGCCTCACTCATGACGCATCGCGACCATCGGATCGACCCGCATTGCCCGCCGCGCCGGGATGTAGCAAGCAGCGAGCGCAACGACCACAAGTAACGCCGCGACGGCAACTATCGTTAACGGATCATCGGGGTGAACCCCGTAGAGCATTGAGTTCAAATAGCGCGTGACTCCCAGCGCCACTCCTATTCCCAGGGCAGCTCCGACAATCGCAAGCACAATTCCCTGCCCAATCACGAGGCGCAAAAGGTCGCGCCGATGCGCACCCAGCGCCATGCGAATGCCGATTTCGCGCGTCCTCCGCGCCACTTCGTACGAAAGCAAGCCATAGAGTCCCACGCCCGCCAGAGCCAGCGCCAACACTCCAAAAAAGCTCGAAAGCCGCGCGATCGTTCGCTCTCGCACCAGTAACTCGTCGATTTGCTCGGTCTGCGTGCGAATATCGACCAGCGGGAGATTGCTGTCAGCTTGCCTGACAATCTGCCGCACCGTCGGAATCAGCGCCATTGGGTCGACCGCCGTGCGCAATTCGAATTGCGCGTCTCCACTTGTGAGTGGCAAGTAGAGCATCGGATGAATCGTTCTCCGGAGATCGGTGTACTTCGTATCGCCGGTGACTCCGATAATTTCCCATCCGCCCACGAGATGTTGGCCGATGGGATTCCTCTTTTCTAGGTATTGCCGCACAAATGCTTTATTCACAAGCACTCTTACCTGGGCACTCGCAGTCGCGGAAGTCTGCCCGGCTCCGCCAGTGCCCTTCTTGTTTCCTGCTTTGCTGCCTTCGCTCTCGACAGATGCCGGTCGAAAGTCCCCAGGCGTGAACGTTCGGCCTTCCAGCAAAGGAATGCGCATCGTGCGCAGGAAGTCTGGCCCGATAGTTAACACATCCACAGGCAGGTCGGACTCTTTCGGCTGCCCCTCGATTCCAACTGTTGTGCTGCTCAGATCCCCACTCAATAGTGTATCCATCGCATATCCGACAGAGGTCACGCCGGGGATTGCTGCGAATTGCTCGCGTAAGTTGCGATACAGATCTTCCATTTGTACGTCTTTGTAGCCCGCATCCCTGGTGTGAATTCCAAAAAGCAGAATATTGTGCGGGTCGAAGCCCGGATTGATGCTGCGAAGATTTTCGAGCGTCTGCACCAGCAACCCGGCGCCCGTGAGCACCACCACGGAGAGCGCAACCTGGGCCACAACCAGCGTGTTGCCCAGATGAATTCTCCGCCGCCTGCGCGCGCCGCCAGGAAACGTCGACGCGTTTCCTTTCAGCGCCGGCGTCAAATCGAGGTGAAGGCTTTGCAGCGCTGGCGCCAATCCAAAGAAAATCCCTGACAGAAGAGACGCGCCCAGCACAAACGAAAGCACCCGCCAGTCGGGCGCGATAATGTAAGCGAAGCTCTGGTTTGAACCACCGCTCATCAAGGCAGTGATGGCGTGGACACCCCAATACGCGAAAATAATTCCGAAGATGCCGCCCAAAACCGAAAGCAGCACGCTTTCCGTCAGGAGTTGGCGCACAATGGTGGCGCGGCTCGCGCCGAGCGCCAATCGCACGGCCATTTCCTTTTGCCGTGTTGCGGCCCGCGAGAGCAACAATCCAGCGACGTT
>DASRQP010000056.1:0-4638 GCA_035696585.1 Candidatus Acidiferrales bacterium
GCGGCAGATTCGGAATGTTCTTCGTCACATTCGTCCAGTGTTTTCCGCCATCACGCGTGAGGTTCACCTGGCCATCGTTGCTTCCTGTCCAAATCAGTCCATCGGTCAGGGGCGATTCCGCGATGGCGTAAAGCGTCGACCCATCAAACGTCATCAAGTTATCCGCGGCAATTCCGCCGGAACTTTTCTGGTGATTTTTGTCATTTGTTGTCAGATCGGGACTAATGACGCGCCAGCTCTGCCCTCCGTTCACCGTCTCATGAACGTACTGGCTGCCAACATAAACGCGATTGTGATCGTGCGGCGACACGTCGATCGGAAAAGTCCAGTGCCAGCGGTATTTGACATCCGCGGGAGCAAAGCCATAGGTCGCGTCGGGCCACACGGTCACGCTGCGGGCCTGGCCGGTGCGCAAGTCCATGCGCGTCAGCTCGCCGTCGTAGCACGCCGACCAAATAATGTTATTGTCGGCCGGATCGGGAATCGTGAATCCGCTCTCGCATCCGCCGACGTGCGTCCACTCACCCGTAGAGATGCCTCCGCCGAAGAACCCGCCGGAGCCTTCCAGGTCATTGCTCGGGCCGCGGAACGACGTGCCATCCTGACGGTTCGTGTAAACGAAATAAGGAATCCGGTTGTCCGTGTAAACGTGATAAAGCTGCGCGATAGGCAGCTGCACGTGCCTATACGTCTTTCCGCCATTCAAGCTGATGGAGGCTCCGGCGTCATTTGCGACCATCACGCGCTGTGGATTGAGCGGATCAAACCACACATCGTGGTTGTCACCGCCGGCGGATCCGAGTCCGCTGGGATTTCCTTCGGTGCTTTCCGGACCGCCTCCAGGCAGTGAAACCGTATGGCCGCCATCGAGCGAAACGCTGAAGCCGACCGAAACGAAAAACAGCAGGTTTTCATCATTGGGAGCGATTCCAAAGCGCACATAATACGGCGCTCGCTCCGCCAGCACATGCTGCTGATTCACCAGGTTCCAGGTTTTTCCCGCGTCGTCCGAACGATACAGGCTCGGCGTTTTCTCTTCGATCAGTGCGTAAACGCGATCCGAATCGTTGGGCGCCACGCCGACGCCAACTTTTCCGACCGGTTG
Organism: Candidatus Acidiferrales bacterium; assembly: GCA_035696585.1. Classification (GTDB taxonomy): domain Bacteria; phylum Acidobacteriota; class Terriglobia; order Acidiferrales; family UBA7541; genus DAHUXN01. Next base: position 1,106 of record DASRQP010000056.1, read on the forward strand.
ATTCGCGTCGGGCAATCCATGTCCGGAAAGTTTTTTCCAAGTGTCGCCACCATCGTGTGACACGTAGACTCCGCCGCCCGTCCCTCCGCTATCCAGATCCCATGTCCGAATGTTCACCTGCCACATTCCGGCGAAAAGCGTCTGGGGATCGTGCGCGTCCATCGAAATGTCGGAACAGCCTGTGTCCTCATTCGCAAAAAGCACTTGCTTCCACGTCTCTCCACCGTCCATTGTGCGATAAATGCCTCGCTCCTTCTGCGGGCGGTACGCTTGCCCCAACGCGCAGGCGAACACAATATTCGGATTGTGCGGATTGACGACCACGCGGCCGATACGCCCCGTCAGTTCGAGGCCCATGTGCTGCCATGTTCGTCCGCTGTCCGTGGATTTGTAAATCCCGTCGCCCATCGGATAATCAGGGCGTATTAGAAACGGCTCGCCCGTCCCGGCCCAGATAATGTTGTGCGCCGACGGTGCAATCGCCAGCGAGCCAATTGCCGCCACGTCCTGCTTGTCGAAGATCGGCTTCCAATTCACTCCGCCGTCCGTCGTCTTGAATATCCCGCCTGCTGCGGCGCCCACATACACGACAGCTGGATTCCCGGGCTCACCCACAATGGCGTCGGCGCGATTTCCGACGGGCCCTACAAATCGGTATTCAAGCTGCGCCAGGGGGTTCGGCGTCCCAGAAGGAGCTACACTCTGCGCTCGCACCACCGAAGGAAAGCTGATCGCGCCGACAGTCAGGCACGCCGCGAGCCAAATGAAGTTCCGCAAAATTTTCGAAGCGATCATGTCAAACCTCCGCTCAAGAACCGGTGAATCTACCACGGGTTTGACCCCCACGCATAAAAAAGCTGGCGAAACCCAGCGGGTTCTTCAGCCATGCGGGAGTGAAGGGTTCTGCGGACGCCGACCTCGCTGGCTGGCAGGTTATGAACCAAGAAGCTGCTGGTCCGAAAAACCTGCCACGCGACGTCTTGTAGCGCGATTGCGCCGTGAACGAAAGCAGGTCGGCTTCGCCCTCATTTCGTGCGTGCCAGTATGGAGGGAAAGAATTTGTATTGTCGGCGCGTGCAAAGATAGGCGAGAGTGGTCAGATGCTATTGCGAAACGACAAGACGAAGAGGAAACCGTCTTTACTCCTCGTGTATGGAAAGCTAGCAGTTCACCGCAAGACCCAGTCAGCCGGATCGCCGTCGAAGCGGAATCCACAGGTCTGCCCAGGAGTGTCAGGCCATTCGTTGTGGATCATGCGTGCTTTGCCGACAACATGCTGGCCAGCGGACATCAGAAAGACTTCGACGACGGCGTCCTTTTTCAATGCTGCGTCGCAGCCGCAAAGAAAACCATGTGCGCTGACATTCTCCGTGGCTGTCAGCAGGTCGATGGGTTTGCCTTTTGTGTCAGTGCCCTTGAGTTTGAGGATGACGCGCAATTTGACGCGCGCTTCCGAGCGCCGATCCACACGCGTGCCCCCGATGACAGAAGCGAGCCGACCCTCCAGCGCCTCGAAGTCGACGGGCTTCTGAAAATAGCCCTTCGCTCCCAGATTCTTGCAGAAGTCTCGATACTGTTGCGCGGATTCGCCTGAGACAATAAAAATCGGGATCATCTGCGTGAAGCTCATGGACGAAAGCGCTTGGCACACTTCAAAGCCGGAATATCTCGGCATCATTAAGTCCAGCAAAATTGCGTCAGGTTTCTGTTGAAGCGCCAGAGCCAGCGCCTCTTCGGGCGAGCTCGTGTCGATAATCTCGTAGGAGTCTTTTAGTCGGTACCGAAGCACTTTTCGCACAGCATCATCGTCATCGACAATTAACAGTCGTGGCATTTCTGCTCCTGTAGAAAATTCGACCGGCACATCGCGGCTAGCGTCCTGCTAGGACAGAAATGGATAAGACCTCGTCGACGCGTGCGATTAGAGCGTCACCGGTAAACGGCTTGCGAAGAAACGAAATCCCGGACTGCAAAACGCCATGCGTGGCTACGTCTCCGTCGGTATAGCCGGACATATAAATGACCTTAATCCCTGGCCGAAGCGTTGTTAGTTCGTCCGCCAGCGCGCGGCCGCTCATGCCGGGCATGACCACGTCGGTGAGAAGCAAATCGATTGGTGATTCAGTTCTCTTGGCCACTTCGAGCGCTTCCGAAGCATCGCCGGCTTCCAGCACCGTGTGGCCAGCCTGCTGGAGCGTGTTGCGCGTCAGTTTGCGCAAAGAGTGTTCGTCTTCGACAAGAAGGATCGTGTGCGAGCGTTGCGGTCGTCCAAAAGTCGTGCGCTCCGGGACGACATCGCGCACTTCTTCCACGCGGGGCAGATACACTTTGAACGTGGCTCCCTTTCCCACTTCGCTTTCCACCCAAATATAGCCCCCGCTCTGTTTTATGACTCCGTAAACTGTCGCCAAGCCCAAACCGGTACCCTTCCCCTGTTCCTTCGTCGTGAAGAATGGCTCGAAGATATGAGACTGAAGCTCCGCGTTCATCCCGCAGCCTGTGTCCGTCACTTTGAGTAGCACGTATTGCCCGGGAATGACGTAGCGGTAACGATTTGCATCGACCTCCGTTAGCTCGGCGTTCAGCGTTTCGATGATTAGCTCGCCGCCTTTGGGCATGGCATCCCGCGCATTCACCGCCAAATTCAAAATCACCTGATCAATCTGGCCACGATCGGCCTTGATCATCCCAAGATCTTCCCTCAAGGAAATCTTCAAGGCGATATCTTCGCCGATCAGGCGGCGCAGCATCTTCTGTACTTCGGAGACAACCATATTGAGATCGACAACCTTCGGTTCAAGAACCTGCTTGCGGCTGAATGCCAGCAATTGCTGCGTGAGCGCTGCGGCGCGGTTGCCAGCATTCTGAATTTCCTCAATGGCTTCACGGAAAGGATGGTCGGCGCCCATCTGCTTCTGCAAAGCTTCGCTATAGCCAATAATCACGCCGAGAAGATTATTGAAATCGTGGGCCACGCCGCCGGAAAGACGGCCGATCGCTTCGAGTTTCTGCGACAGATAAAGTTGTTCTTCGAGTTGCTTTCGCTCGGTGATATCGCGATTGACAATGACCATCTTCTTCCCGGCGCTGCCCTGGTTCTGGACGAGATTGGCCGTCGATTCGACAACCAGCCAGCTGTCGTCTTTGCGCCGGATGCGATACTCAACTCGGCGGCCTATTCCCGACCGGCGGGCTTCGTTGGTTGCGGAGGCAACGAGCGCACGATCATCGGGATGAATATGTTCATAGAATGTGGTTTGGTGAAGCTCTTCGTCCGAATAGCCAAGCAGCTTCTTATACGAAGGGCTGCTATAGAGGCGCTTTCCATCCGCGTCGACCAAGGCGATCATGTCGGCTGCGTTTTCCCCGATCAGGCGAAACAATTCTTCGCGCTCGCGGACGCGCTGTCGAAATCTGTAAATCTGAAATTGCTGAAAGACCACATACACGTCAAACAGAAGAACTAATCCGAGGAGAGCGTGGACTGCCAGATTAGGGTCTACGGGAAAGTACCAACCAACTCCGGGATTAAG
>DASRQP010000057.1:0-2680 GCA_035696585.1 Candidatus Acidiferrales bacterium
CCGCACATGAGCGCTCTGGCCAGGCCGCACGGCGCGCGCTTCGTCCTCCGGCAACGACACCATCACTCTCGCAACCAGTGTTGCTGAATCGGGCGCGGGAACAAGAGTTCCTGTTCCGCGCGCGGCGAACACCATGTCGCCTTTCTTCACTTTGTCCGTCCAGATAGTGTTCGCATCGACGACGGGTTTGCTGGCAACCGGCGGTTGTTCTTGCGCAGCGTCGCCGGACGATGCCTCCGGAGTCGTTACAGTTTGGGTTCCGCTGTGCGTGATGCGCGGAGCGGCTTTGAGAGGAAAAGTCCATACCGCGAATGTGGCGGCCAGCGCGAGCGTGCAGGCAATGACCGTCAATGAGGAAATCAGTCTTGCTCGGGACATACGAACCTCCTTCAGCATAAGCGCTACCCGCTGGGCGAGTTGACGCTCGACCAGAAATGGCGGCGCGGGAATGGCAGCAGTGCGGCCGTTTGTAAATTCAAGCAGAGCTTCCACGTAAGGCTTGGGGGATTTTGTGAGTTTTACCACTTCGTGATCCACAACCTGCTCGCGCGCCAGACGAACGCGTGCGATGAGCCACGCAATGGCGGGATGAAACCAGAGCGCGGCGCGAATGATTTCTTCGCCCAAGTGATGCACCCAATCGTGGCGGCGAGCATGAAGCAGTTCGTGACACGCAATCGCGGCTTGGAATCGAGCGTCCATGGACGGAAAAGTTTCGGGAAACAGAATTACCGGCGCCGAGAAACCGAATGTGACGGGCGAATCCACGTCGGCGGATATGCGAAACTCGGCGTGGGCATTCACACGAGCGCGCATTTGTTCGAGAACAGCGACGGATTCAGCACTTTCGACGTGCGAGGAGAGCGGTGACGATGTCCTGCGGAACTGGCGAAGTTTCAGAAGGCCAAGCGCGAAGATCACGAATCGCACGGCGATTCCGACGAGAATCACGACGCCCAGAATCTGAGCGATGATTTGAAAGCTGGGAAGGTTCCAGTGCGAAAGAGCAGGGGAGGACGGCGTGACGACGCGCGTAACGTCAATCTGCGGCGTGAGCGCAGTTGCGGCGATATTTTGCGCGCGGCGCCACGGCTCGACGAACGGAAGCAGCAGGCTGGTTGCAAGGAGCGTCCGCCAATAGACGAGAAGCACGCGCGGCTGGTAAATCCGGAAAAGGCGCGGAAGAAATCCCGCGGCGAGCACGAGCACAGCGACCTGCGCGCCCCAAAACACTAGATTGGAAAGCCACAAGGGTGCTTCGGCAAAGGTCATTTTAGTTCCTCGAGCATGCGCTTAATGGTTTGCAGCTCTTTTTCGCGAATGTGGCGCGTCTTAACGAGATGAACGAGCAGCGGTTCCGCTGAACCGTTGAAAACGCGATCGATGAATTCTCGAAGCATTCCACCGATCACTTGATTCTTCGGATGCGCGGGGCGATAAACGAACGCGCGGTCCTGGCGGCGCTTTTTCAAGTAGCCTTTGGTCTCCAGGATTTTCATCATGGTCATCACGGTGGTGTAGGCGATTTTGCGATGCGCGAGCAGCGCTTCATAAATATCGCGTACGGTGGCGGTGTCGCGCTGCCATACGAGCTTCATAATTTCCAGTTCCTGCGGGGTGAGTGTTGTGTGTTTAGGTCTCATGGCTAGCAGCCTTATAGTACTAAGTAATTCGTATGTCAAGAAGAAAAAATAGGAAAAATGAAGAGGCGCGAACTTCGGGTTCGATGGCCGATACAATGCGGCCCGAAAAGAGCATTGCGAGCACGGAAAGAAAATCGCACCTGTTCGCAAAAAACGCTCAGGGTGGGACACCCGGAATAGCGTAAACTTAGGGGCATCATGGCGGCGAACGCACAACCGGATTACAAGATTCAACTGGCGGCGTATGAAGGGCCGCTCGATTTGCTGCTGGATTTGGTGCGCAAGCAGGAAATCGACATCCACAATATTCCCATCGCGAAAATCACGCAGCAGTACCTCGACTACTTGCATCAGCTCGAAAAACTGAACGTGGATGTGTCGGCGGACTTTTTGTACATGGCGGCGACGCTGATTTACATCAAGTCGAAGATGCTGCTGCCGGTGGATCCGCTGGCTCCTCCAGAGGAGCAGGACCCGCGCGGCGAATTGGTGCACAGACTGCTCGAACACGAGAAATTCAAGAACGCGGCGCAGATGCTTTACGAAAAGCAGCAGCTTGAGGCGCATGTGTGGTCGCATCCGGATATGTCTCTCTACCAGAGCGAAGGGATCGAGGGGGAGTTGATCGTTTCGCTGGTGGACTTGGTGAAAGTGTTTCAGCAAGTGCTGGAGCGTCGCAGGGAAGTGGCGAAAATCGAGTTGTCGCACGAAGTGGTGACCGTCGCGCAGATGATGGAGCAATTGCGCGCGCGGTTGGTGACGAGCGATGGGCCGGTGTCGCTCGCGGAATTTTTCGAGGCGTGCCCGTCGAGGCGCTCCATGATTGTGGCGCTGCTCGCGGTGCTTGAAATGGTGAAGCTGCAGGCGGTGATGTTGACGCAGGAAAAGGCGTTTGGGGATATTTTGCTGCGGAAACACAAGATGTTCGATTTGGTGTTTGCGGGCGGGGAAGCGATGTCGAAGATCGATGAGGAGTATTTGTAGAAGACGCGAGGGCGAAACTCGAAAAGCGAAACCCGAAATCCGGAAGGCGAAAA
>DASRQP010000058.1:0-2318 GCA_035696585.1 Candidatus Acidiferrales bacterium
GGTCACCTGTCCGTAGTATGGCGGATCACCATAGACGAAGTCGACGACGAAGCCGAGCTTATGCGTATAGAAATCACACGATGCTTTGATGTCGGCAACGAATAGTTGTGCGGAGGTTGAAGTAAGAATTGGACGTGACACAGTGTGTCCGGCTTCATGGGACATGGGCGTGAGCTCCTAATTTGAGCGCCTGCCATCCCTCGAAACCCCTCTGCGGCGCCACAAGTTCCTGTGCGTCGGCAAGCTTAAAATTCGCGTCCAGTACCTGCTCGTCGCTGAAGTGGCGAAACCGGGGCAGGGCTGCCCTGATTCTGGCTGCGACCGGATAATACCGTTCACGGTGCCAACGCAGATACTGTTTGGCTTGTTTCTTGAGGTTTTCGATGTTCGGCATAGGCGCCACGGTGTTTACATGTCATAGGTGGGCATAGCCCTTTCGATCTGCACCGATGCGCCCTACGCAGCATGAAAATAGTGCCTCGGCAAGAGCAAAGTTGTCAATATTTTCGCTTGCTGCTTTCAAACTGAGACACCATCGCCGATTGGGAAATAGTAGTTTTCCAGTTTCGCGCGCTGCAATCGTTTGACAGCACGAACGATCAACTTGAATCTTCCACCTGTTCTTTTGTTTTTATCCACACCGTTAGCGTAGTGCTGCTCCGGCCGGTTGATCACGACAATTCCACTATCGGAGATGAACTTGGTTCCGGGGGGTTGTACATACGATATCAGGGAAGTTCCATCTAAGGGATTGTATTGTCTTATCCGCGCTAGAAATCTCGAAGCCCTACGCGACGGATATTCGCGCGGGTAAGCGCGTGCCGCATCCGAGACACTGGGAGACACTCGCCGGGTTGGTGAACCTCAGACGCTTGTCTAAAACATAATAGTTAGTAGGCAATATTGTTACTGTGCGGCGCGACTCAATATTCGAAGTCGATGGAAAATTCCACTCGTCTCGCCGTAAGACCCTCGATGGGAGCGCCAAAGCCAGAAAGCGGCAACGCGCCAGAGCCAAAGTAGGGATTGATCTCCGCGACATTCGGATGGTTAAAGAGGTTGAACGCCTCCGCAACCAAGTCCAAGTGAGCATACTCGCCGAATGGAAAATATTTCAGCACGCGAAAGTCCAGGGATTCGAGAGCTCCGGCTTGCAGCGAATTCCGTCCGAAATCGAGCGGACGATCAGCCAGCGGGAATGCATTGCTCCGGCTAGCATCCAGGCCCACCAACGGATTTACCGGCCGACCTGTGCCCAGCGTGAGAATTGGCGCGACTTCTATGTGGCCGAAAACGCGATCGAGCCAGGAGGGATTTTGATCGGCGGGATGCGAGTCGTCCTCATCCGGACCAATGGGCAAATCCCACAAGGCGTCGAATACGAATCGCTGACTCTGATTTTGAAGCGAGAGAGTGCGTTCCGCTGCCACATTGAATGGATTTTGCAACTGCTCGGAAAAATCGGAGGCGTCGTCGAATGTTTTTGAAAATGTGTAGCTGCCAAGGAATTCGAACTCATTGGCCATGCGGCGATTCAGGGAAAGCGTCACGCCGTTATATGTGGAACTCGCCGAGTCTTCAAGCTGGTAAACGTCATTGAACTGCGGATTCACGCGGCCAGGCCCGAAGGCTTCGCGCCCCAATTGCTGCGGCGATGGATTAGCAATCCCGAGGCTCGCAGCATTCTGCGCCGTGAGAATGACGGGCGGAAGCAGATTGATATTGCGTGTGCGCGAGAGTTTGACGCCGCGAACAAAAAGGTAATCGACGCTGGCGGTGAGGTTGTGCGCAATCAAGTATTGCGCACCGAGGCTCGATTGCTGGCTGTACGGTGTGGCGAGGCGCGGATCCGGACGGAAAATCGAAGGCGCGATTCCAGCGGCGGGGGCTGATGGGGCGCCGCCGCCGGCCGATTGAAAAATATTCGCGGCTGCGGAGCCGTCGGCCACTTGCGCAAAGGCGTTGACGCCGTTTTCTTCGACGGCGCGGTTCACATTTGCAAGGACATAGCGGTCGAAGAAGATTCCGTAACCTGCGCGGACCACCCATTGCGCGCTGGGGCTGAAAGCAACGCCCAGGCGCGGACTGAAATTATTCGTGTCCTCGTTGAAGCCGGCAGGCCAATCGCGCATGGACGCAGCTCCGCTCCGAACGCGAGCGTTGCTACAGTGCATACCATCAGTGGTGGGATGGTCGCAACGGGCAATGGCATCAGGACAGAGATTGGGATCGTGATCCTCGCGGCGACCGCGACGACCATGACAGAGACCGCCACCCCGGCGGCCCTGGCGCCCACCTCCAGTAACCGCAACCCTTCA
>DASRQP010000059.1:0-3071 GCA_035696585.1 Candidatus Acidiferrales bacterium
CCGCGGAGAATGTCGGGAAACTCTCGGAACTGCCGGTCCTCCCAAGCGCCGGAACGCCGGTCGAGCAGCAGCATTCGCGAAGCGTCGCGCTCCTCGAGTGGCCATTGCGCGATGCGCTCCAGCGGCAGATCGTAATCCAAATCGCTCAGGTTCAATTCGCCCACTTCTCCCGTGACGCGCAGCCCGCAAGACTATATCGGCAAGATATTGGCGTGCCGCGACAAATTATGCTATGACAGCAATCAAGTTCAACCGGCCGCATCGGTCTTTCATCTGGCAAATTGCATCCGTAAACGGCCGAGCGAATCCATTGTAACGAAGAACTCATTCGAAATTCAGCGGTGAGGAAGGCAATGGCCGAAGGCCAGGTCAGCATCAGCCAGCGAGGCGCCGAACGCCTGCGCTCCGGCCATTTATGGGTCTACCGCAGCGACGTTCGCAGCGCGGAGGCCGAGAGCGGCGACATTGTTCGCGTCAAGGACGAGCGCGGCAATTTTGTGGGACGCGCCTTCTTCAGCAGCCGCTCGCAAATCACGGTCCGTTTGCTGACGCGCGAAGACGTGCCCGTCGATCGCGACTTTTTCAAGGCGCGCATCCAGGCCGCCGCTGAATATCGCAAAATCGTCGTCGAGGACACGGAAGCTTTCCGCCTGGTTTATAGCGAAGCAGATTTGCTGCCGTCGCTTATCGTTGACCGCTACGCTGACTGGCTCGTCATTCAAACCCTTAGCCAGGGAACGGAACGCCACAAGGAAGAATTCGTCTCGATTCTGACGGAACTCTTTTCCCCGCGCGGAATCCTCGAACGGAATGATCCCCGTGTTCGCGAACTCGAAGGACTCGAACGCAAAGTCTCGCTCCTCTGTGGCGAAGTTCCGGAAGAAGTCATCGCTTCGCGCAATGGCATACGCTTCGTGCACGATTTGTACAAAGGTCAAAAAACAGGCGGTTTCCTCGACCAGCGCGAAAACCAGCGGGCAGCCTCCGCTTATGTGTCCGGCGAAGTACTGGATTGCTTTACATACCACGGCGGTTTTGCCTTAACGGTGGCGGCACGCGCGGCCCAAATCGAAGCGATCGACCTTTCAGCTCCCGCCATTGAAATCGCGCGGCGCAATCAGGAGCTGAACGGCATTACCAACATCACCTTCCGCGAAGCCAATTCTTTCGACGTTCTAAAGGCCTATGACGACTCCGGTCGCCGGTTCGACACAATCGTTCTTGACCCGCCAGCTTTCGCGAAAAATCGTGACAGCGTGACTGCTGCCCTGCGCGGATATAAGGAAATCAATTTGAGGGCACTCAAGCTACTGAAACCCGGCGGATTCCTGATTACTTCGTCTTGCTCCTACCACATTCCGGAACCGCTGTTCCTACAAGTGATAGCCGAAGCCGCCAACGACGTCCGGCGAGCCGTACAGATAGTCGAGCGCAGAACGCAATCAAGAGACCACCCAATCCTGCTGACGATGCCCGAAACGCACTACCTCAAGTGCTTCATTATTAGGGCTATATGAGAACACACACTCAAAATCCGTGAACCGCCATTTGTGCAAGAAAATACTTGACAGTTATACGCTCATATTATATAACTCGCTAGAAGTCACATTATAAGGAGGCCACAACATGCACAGTATCAATCGTTGGGAACCCTTCCGGAGCGCTTCTTCTCTGCAAGAACAGGTAAATCGGCTTTTCGAGGGCACTTTCTCGCGTAAGGGCGATGACTCCACTTTGACGGCCTGGGCGCCGGCAGTGGACGTCTACGAAACTGAAAACGAGCTTGTGATCAAGGCGGATTTGCCGGATATCAGCGAGAAGGATCTGGACGTGCGCATCGAAAACAACATGCTCACAGTCCGCGGCGAACGGAAATTCGAGCAGCAAGTGAAAGAAGACAGCTATCTCCGCATGGAGCGCTCGTACGGTTCATTCAGCCGCAGCTTCTCACTGCCGAATACCGTCGACACCCAAGCGATTCAGGCGGATTACAAAAATGGCGTCCTGACCGTCACATTGCCGAAGCGCGCGGAATCCAAGCCGAAGCAAGTGAAGATCAACGTCACCAACGGAAAGAACTAACTTCTCGTCGTGGAAACCCGGGGGCCGGAGATTTCGGCCCCTTTGTATCGCCGCACGGGATTAAAATAGATCCAGGGTTTTGCTGCTTAGGAGCAAGTACGAACATGCTGCGCTACGACAAATTAACAGTGAAAGCTCAGGAGGCCCTGCAAGCCGCGCAGGAAATTGCTGCGTCCGCAAATCAACAGCAGATTGAACCGCTGCATCTGCTCGCCGCGCTGCTCGCGCAAAGTGAAGGCATTGTCGCGCCGCTGCTGGCCAAGTTGGGCGCCGCGCCCGAGGCGCTCACCGCAGAAGTGCAGCGCGAAATCGAGCGTCTCCCGAAAATATCCGGTGCCGCCCAGCAATACATGAGCCCGGCGTCAAATGACGTTTTGAGCCGCGCCTTCGATGAAGCTGCGCGTTTCAAAGACGAATACGTCTCTACGGAGCATATCCTTCTCGCCATCGCGCAACTCGACCGCGATCCGGCAGGCATACTGCTGGCGCGCAACGGCGCCAGTCACGACGCCATTCTTCAGGCGCTTGTCAGCGTTCGCGGCAGCCATCGCGTCACCAGCCAAAATCCGGAAACCACTTATCGCGCCCTGGAACAATACGGCCGCGACCTCACGGAGCTCGCGCGCCGCGGCAAACTCGATCCTGTGATCGGCCGCGATGAAGAAATTCGCCGCGTCATGCAGATTCTCGCGCGCCGCACGAAGAACAATCCCGTGCTGATCGGCGAACCCGGCGTGGGCAAGACGGCCGTTGTCGAGGGCCTCGCGCAGAGAATTATCTCCGGAGACGTCCCAGAGGTCTTGAAGCCGAAAAGAATTGTCGCGCTTGATTTGGCGGCGCTAGTCGCTGGCGCAAAATATCGCGGCGAATTCGAAGACCGTCTGAAAGCTGTGCTGAAGGAAGTAACCGAATCGGACGGCCGAGTGATTCTCTTCATCGATGAATTGCATACCGTGGTCGGCGCGGGCTCCGCGGAAGGTTCGATGGAC
>DASRQP010000060.1:0-8415 GCA_035696585.1 Candidatus Acidiferrales bacterium
GATCGGCGGGAACAAAAACTACGCGGATCCTAGTTCGCGCAACGCTTCTCCCGCGCCCGCCAGGTTCGTCAGCTTCATTTCAGCGTATTTGCGAGACAGAACCACGCCAGGCGCACCGGCGTTGAATGCCGCGAGCACGGCAGCCTTGACGTCCGCGGGCTGTGTGCGCTTTTCGTTCAAGCCGGTGGGAATATCTATATCGATGCCCGGATAGATTGGGATCGCGCCGCCGACATCGGCAATGGCGCGTCGCGCCTCAACAGCAACCGAGTTGGCGGAAAGCCCAGTAGTCGGCAGTTTATCCAGACTCGCTTCGCCCTGAAGTCCCAAAATATTGTAATGAAGTTCGAGAACCTCCTCGGGCGTCGAGTCGCGGAAGATGGTCGATTGAACGTTCCTGATATATTGTGCGAAGCGCGGCCCAGCGCAATTGTTGTAGGTACACGGCTTGATAAAATCGGAGAAATGCGCCAGCCTTGCGTAATCTTGTTCCGCGCGGAAAAAAGGGCTCATGGTCACGAGATGCATGATGTGCCAGCCAACCTTGGCTCGGGGATTTATTTTTTTCACCGTGTCATATAGGAGCCCGTAGACCTCTTCCTGACTCTTGAACCAGAATCGCTCCCAAGCCAAAATTTCGGGATATTCGAGGAGCAGCCGCCAGAGCGTCGGGAACGCGCCATCGTTCGCCCGCGGCTGCTGAAAGGTTTCCTTCACCCAGGCTTCCAAAGCTACGTAGGCCTCGCGCACTCGCGGGACGTTGATGCCTTGTTCCGTGGCCTTGCGCACGCAATACTCGCAGAAACAGTTGATAAATGCGTGGCCATTGAACCTGCCGAAGTGCGCCCCAATCACATTGTTCAGCGGACCCTGGCGCTCCGATTCCCACATCATGCCGTCCAGGTCGTTGGATTTGAACCAATCCTCGACGAGCGCCGTAAGGAAATTCCGCGCATTTGGATTGTTGAAGCACGTGCTGCCGCCGACTCGGCCATTGATATCCACTTCGGCGATTTTTTCAAAATTGGGCATGAACGCGGGGTTGTACGCTTCTTCAAACAGAGCGTAAGTCTGCATTCCTCTTTTCTTGGCTGCCGGCGTGACGTCCGCCAGAATGTCGAAGTCGCCCAAATCCGGCGCTCGAACACCTTTAATTACTGAATTGATGTAAAACTCCGGATGAACCTTCGCGTAGCTTCCCCCATGAACCTTGTCGTATTCCTGAACGCCGTGATCCGGCAAAGGCTCGCCCGGCACTTGCCTGCCCGCCAGACCTCGGCCATACGTGAATACTGTGGACATCAACGTGTTCACTCCGCCCTTTTCCTGAAGTGTGTCCAGGCATTTCTCCACGCCTTCGTCCACAAACGACCGCGCGCCGATCTGTATGGCAACGAACTTCTTTTTGCCGCTAGCAGCAGAGCCCTGCGACAGCGCAGGCTCCTTCATTCGTTCCCGCAACCGCAGTTCGCTGGCAGAACGCAGGAGCTTTCCGCCCGTCAGTGCTACAACGGGCATTGCCGCAATCCCCTTCAGGAAACTCCGTCGCGAAGATTCGCCTTTATCATCGGGCTTGTCCATTTCTTTCCCCTTTGCATGCGCATTAAACCGCGGAAATCATTGCGAGGACGTCGAATTCGCCGGCGAAGACAAAAAATCAGTGAGGACTTTCACGAATTTGTCCGGCTCTTCGAAGAAAGGCATGTGGCCGCTTTTTTCGAATACCACGAATTTCGAGTCGGGAATGGCATCATGAATTTTATAAGCAATCACCGGCGCAACATTCATGTCGAAGCGGCCGCACATGACCAATGTCGGAAAACGAAATTTCTTGATTTCGGGATTGAGGTCGAAGCGCGCCACATCATGATTCACGGCACGATTGATTTCGTAGTATTCCTTGTCATTGGCCATCTTGGCCGCGAACTCGTCGCGATGCTCGGGCGAATAGAACAACATCGACTCATACAGCTTCGTCGAGGCTTCCCTGGCCGCTGCTGAATCCTTTTCGTTCAAGTCGGAAACGAAGGCGTAGCTATCCTCATGCGCAGTCACATCCGGATAAACGTCCTTGAAAAGAAAAAGAGTGTCGCTCCAACGCGGAGCAGCGGAGTCAGAGATGATGAGGTGGACAATGTGTTCGGGATAGCGGGCGGCATAGGCCATCACAAGAAATCCTCCCCAGGAATGGCCCATGAGATCGATTTTATCGAAGCCGAGATGCGCGCGAAGAGCGTCGAGGTCGTTGATCTGATCAGCGAGAGTGCAGGACTGGCCGGACTTGAGCGGGCCGGAGCGACCTGTGCCGCGCTGATCCCACATGATAATGCGGCGGCTTTGCGCAAGACTGTCCCACGCATCCGAGACGTGAAGATATTGGTGGTCGAAGCCGGGGCCACCGTTGGCGACAAAGAGCGGCGTGCCGCTGCCCGAACCGAAAACTTCGTAGTAGATCGTCGCGCCGGCCGCATTGAAAGTGGTGCCGTGCTCGTCGTGCGCCGCAGCGGGCACAACAAGCGCCGTACAACAAAGGACTAACGCAAAAACGGTGAGCAGGTTTTTTAATACTGCGAAATTCCTGCGAATCCGCGCGCAAGTAATATTTGACATGGAATTCTCCCGATGAAAGTTGTTCTGCATGAAACCCGGAACCGGGGAGACTAGCAGTTCCGGACGCCGCAGACCAGAGGTTTGAAGGAGATGAAAGTTCGAGGCCGGGCAGTGATGCCCGGCTAGTGACAGCCGCAGGAATGGGGCGTGCAGCCGCAGCCGGAAGAGGTGGAAGCCGAGGCGTCGGCGGAAGAACTGCTTGAAGATGTTCCCCCGTTGCCCGTGTGCGCGGCAAATGTCGAGAACTGAATCGTCGAGCGGGCGCTGCCGCATTTCGGGCATGCGGCTGTGGAGTTTTGTGCGGTCACGATGCGCTCGTAGCGCGATTTGCATTCGTCGCAAACGTATTCGTAAATCGGCATGTGCGGTTCCCTCGTTGAGCTTCTCTGATTATACCCGAAGTTGACAGCGCACGGATGCAGCGCCTGCAGCAGCGATGCGCACGACTACTAGCGCAGGGCGCGCCGAACCTTCTCCAATTCCTTTTTCTTGGCTTTATCGATTTTAGGGAAGGCAAGATTCAGGTCTCGAAGCGTCTCGACCGTGACCGACGACACGACCAGGCGCGCGAACCACTTGCTGTCGCCGGGCACCACATACCATGGCGCATCAGGCGTAGCGGTCCGGCGGATCATCTCTTCGTATGCCTTGTGATAATCCTTCCAGAATTGGCGTTCGGCAATGTCGGACAATTGTATCTTCCAATTTTTCTTTGGATCGTCCAGACGCTGAAGAAATCGTTTCTTCTGCTCTTTCTTCGAGACGTGCAGGAAGAATTTGCGGACGATGACGCCGTTGCGCGAGAGGTAACGCTCGAAAGCGTTGATGTCTTCGTAGCGTTCATCCCAGATGTGTTTGGTAACGAGAGAAGGGGGCAATTTCTGCGCGGCCAGAGCGTCTGCGTGCACGCGCACAACCAGGACTTCCTCGTAGTACGAGCGATTGAAGATGCCGATCTTCCCCCGTTCCGGGACGCGCAGATGAGTCCGCCAAAGATAATCGTGGCTCAGTTCTTCGGCAGTTGGAACCTTGAAGGAAAAGACGTCGCAACCCTGCGGGTTGATGCCGGACATCACATGTTTGATGGCGCTGTCCTTGCCGGCAGCGTCCATGCCCTGAAAAATCAGCAGAACGGCCCACCGATCCTGCGCGTAAAGCTTTTCCTGCAGATCGCTCAGCAATTCAACATTGCTGGCGAGAAGTTTCTCCGCGTCGTCCTTGGAATGCATCCCGCCTGTATCCGCGGGGTCACAATCTTTAAGGCGAAATCCCTCGCCCTGCGTGATGCGATACGGTTTGATGAGACGCGAGGCTTCCTTTGCGGTTTGGCGAGAACTCATGGCGTGTAATATAAAGATGCGACGGGGGGTTGTCGAGGAGCGGCGCAACCGAACGATTAGTAGACGATGACTAGTAGATGGCGCCGCCAGGCTGTGTCGAGCGAACCACGCCGGAATCGACGGATAGCGTGTACGCGGCGCCATCGCCCGACCATGCTTTGACGTTGAAACGCTCGCCGGATATTAGTTTTCGAACAGAAATTCCCGCGACCGTGAGCGGAATGCCGGGCCGGCAGACAGCCGGCTTCTTCGACACTTCGAAGAGATAGACCGCGCCTGTACCCGCCGCAACGCCTTGCCCATCCGGGTCAAGCAGGAAAGCCGTATGCTGGTCAATGCCAATGCCGCGAATACCTTTGGCCTTTCCCGATTGAAGAATTCTCGCCATGAAAACCAGCAGGCGGCCCAAGCGATCGCGTTCGTGGAAATGCGAGTCAGTGATGATTCCGCGGAGAACGGGGATAGCGAGGAAATTCCGAACGGTGACAACTTGGCGGTTGAACGGGTCAGCGAGCGCCGCTGGCGAGTTCAGATTGGGGCCGTGCGAAGAATCATTCTGCGCCGTGTAGGCGAATTCGCCAAGCACTGCGAGCCCGGCGCTTGTGCCTCCCACAGGAACGCCGCGGCGAATCGCGCGATTGATGGCGCGTTCGACTGGCGTGCCGCTCCAGAAATTGATGTAGTTCGATTGGTCTCCGCCAGCGATGAAAATTGCCGCGGCGCCGTCGATGGCGCGCTCGACAAAGGGATCCATGGCCGCTTGGCGCGTGGGAATCACAAGCGTGGCAATTGAGTTTTCGCGGCAGAGTGACTTGATGTACGGGTTATAGGCGTCCGTGCCGCTGGCGCGCAGAATCAAGAAGTCGCCGCCGCTCGAACGTTCGCAAAGCCACTGGAACGCCGCGTCCAAATCCTCGCCTCCGCCAATCAGAGCGAAGCCGGGCCGCGTCGAAACGTGCACGTCCTTGGAATTCCCGATACGGAAATACTGATACGGCGCGGGGGAGACAACCTTGGACTGAGCTGCTGTCGCGACCGCGAGCAGCACGACCATCGGAACCAGGGCGAGTGTACGCGGAAGGCTCATGCGTTGCGAACAGCGTTCGTTTTTGTGCCGTGAGAGTCTTCTTAACAATCGTAGGTTCATCTCGGTTAGTCCATCATTGATTCAAAAACAATGGCAAACAGACATAGCGGCATCACGATCCCCCACCAGATAAGCCGCGATCGACCCGCACCTTTTCCGAAGGCCGCACAAATGAAGGAGAAAATCCACAGATAGAACGAAATTCGAAATGCGATGCGCCAGTAGCCAGGGAGCGGGGTGTGATCGTATTGCGACAGGTGAAAGCTTATAGGAAGAAGGCAAATCATCGCCCCTGAACCACAGAAAAGTCCGTAGCGAAGGAATCTAGCGCGCCAGGTTGGGATTGAATTTACCAAACGCTGTACGGGTTTGGCCTTCGCGCTGGCCCATTGGAGCCATGCCGCGATAAGAATCCACACAGGTGGGACTAGTAATACGGTAGCGATTCCATAATAAAAGAGTGAATGGTCGTCTGCCATTGACGCGGAGAGTATAACAAAGCGGCCCCGGTGATAGAGGAGGCTGCCGAAGAACGAAGCCGCCAAATTGCCGTGCGTTCGTACGGCGCGGCCCGATAACTCCGATCGGGCCCTACGCAAAAACGGTTCAACAACAAAACGGCCTCGGCGGTTAGCCGAGGCCTTTATACAAGAGAGTGAGTCGAAACTGACTGCCTAGTCGCCGGCGACGTGTTCTGGTTCGGCAACCTCCGGCTTACCCGCGTTGGCACCGTTGCCGTTTCCGTTGCTGTGGCCGTTGCCGTTTGGCTGTGTGTTGTCGATGGTCACCGGAGCCGAAATTTTGGCACCCGGGACGGCGGTCTTCATAGCCGTGAGGGAGCCAATCTGCACGACTTCCTCCTTGGGCTTCTTGAGGACCATTTCCTCGTAGATGGCGCGGACCTTGGCGGCCTCTTCCATCGCCTTGCGGCGGCGTGCGCGATCTTCCTCGGCTGCGGTGAGAGGAATATCGTGCTCGAGGTGGCGAACGCGCGCGGCATCCGAAGCGTCAACCTTGAGCGAGTGCTCGTAGTGCTCCAGATTGACAGCCTTGCCCTTAGCGTAGATTTCGTGCTTGCCGTGCTCCTTGTACCACTGCGCGACAGTCGCGTTCTTGTACATGTTCTCGATGATCTTGCGCCAGCCGATACCCGTGTTGTACGCGCAGAAGGAAATTTCGCCCTGCTGCGTAGCGTACGGGATGATGCACATTTCGGTGCGGCGGAAATCGTAGTTGAACAAATCCTGGAACCACATGCCCGCGATGAAGAGGAAGTTCCAGGGATCGGAATCGCGGCGCTTCATGGCGTCTTCGTAGGTGCGCTCCGGGTTCGTCTTGCCGTACTTCTTATCGGCGTCCTTCGTAAGCGCCCAAGTCTTGTCGAATTTCGTGAACAATTGCTTGAGCGTGAGGGACGGCGGAGCGTTGAACGGGCTGTAATTCTTCAGCAGCGCCATGCCCATCATGAAGTTGGAGAATTTCTTGCCGCGCGCCGCGTCCGTGATGGCATTGACGTCCTTCACCAGTTGAGGCGCGTCGAGGAAGCGCGGAACCGGCGCCCACTCTTTCGTGTTCTTGTTGATCATCATCGCCGTGCCCACGCCGCAGTTCGGATGGCAGCCGCAGGAGAGCGAACCCCACTGCGCATCCGCGCCGTGAACCAGGTCCGAGAAGCCCGCGAACGTGCTGACGAACGACAGCGGAAACCAGTCGCGTGTCGGCTCAAGCTGGCCAACCTGATTGCTCACGTCCTTGGCCAGATGCGAAAGCGTGTAACGCTGCCGCATGCGGCGCTCGGGCGTGATGTCTTCGTCGCGGCCCGTGAACGAAACAGGCTGGAAAGATACGAAGGCGATTTTCTTCGGATTTTCCATTGCGAACTTGACGATTGGGCCGACTTGGTCGTTGTTGACGTTGTTGACGATCGTCGTGACCAGAACGATTTCGATGCCCGCCTCGTGCATGTTTTCGATGGCGCGCAGCTTGACGTCGAACAGATTGCCGACTTGGCGGTGGCTGTTCGCGTCGTTGCCGATGCCGTCGAATTGCAGGTAAGCGTAGCGAAGACCGGCTTCGAATGCTTTCTTCGAGAATTCCTTGCTCTTCGCGAACTCGATGCCGTTGGTGGCCGCCTGCACGCTGTTGTAGCCCACTTTGCGGGCGTAAGCGACAGCGTCAAGGAAATAGGGGCTCATGGTCGGTTCGCCGCCGGAGAACTGCACGGACATCTGGCGGCGCGGCTTGATCTTCAGCGCGTTGTCGAGAATTTCTTGAACTTCTTCCCAGCTTAGTTCGTGAACGTAGCCGACCTGATTGGCGTCCATGAAGCAGGGATCGCACATCATGTTGCAACGGTTAGTGAGGTCGACGGTGAGCACCGCGCCGCGGCCGTAACGCACCGTGCTGGAACCGTGGCGGTGAAGATCTTCGTCATTGTGCGCCGGAATATCGCGGCCGGGGAAATTCTTCTCGATCCATTCGAGGAATTTCGCATCGATGGCCATCAGGTCTTCGCACACGCCGTGGATGGGACATTCCTTCACCATCCAGACCTGGCCATCGCGCTCGATGATCTGCGCTTTGATCTCGCCGACTTTTTCGTGAACGAGGTCAGTCCAATCTTTCTTGCCGCTGATGATGGCTTCGCGGGCGTCTTTGACGCAGCCCGGACACAGAGAATCCGTTGTGCGCGGCCAGCCGAGCGTCGGCTTGCTCTTCTCCCACGACTTGAGCAATGGCTTATCCGACCATTTTGGCGTAAAGGATGGATTCGGATTGCGCTTGTTGAAATACTGAATGCCGTTAAAAGTGACTGTCGCCGCTTTGCAAACCGCCCAGTCAAATGATTTCCAGATGCGGTTACGAACCGTAATGGGCATGGCTCGAACCTCCGTTTCCTCAGAGTTAAGAAAATCTAACGCAATTGATATTGTATGAAGCCGCCGTTCGGCCATTCACTCAACCAACAGGTGAACGGACAGCTCCCCCTAAACTATTACCCGCCTATAGTTTGCAGTGTTCCGGAGACCTCGTCCAGCCTAAACATCCAAACGGTTGTTTTGAGGGTTAAACGGGCCATATCGGCCAGCGAAAGGACCCCGCAAATGAGCAGTATTGGACAATCGGGCGCCCATCGTCAAGATTCATTATCCCGTAACAGAACTGCGAATCAGCCGTAATGTGCCGCCCGAAGAATGCGTCGGCGTGAAATTCTTCGGGCATCTTAAAAGTACCGCGAGAAATCCACAGGACGGCTTGACGCTTTCGGCCAAGGGTAGTAAAAGCGCTAAATCTTTCGGGGGTGGGGAAACTGATGACACACAAAATTGGCCGTTCGATCTTCCTGCTGCTGATTCTCTCGGCGTGCTTGCCATTGGC
>DASRQP010000061.1:0-12358 GCA_035696585.1 Candidatus Acidiferrales bacterium
CTTCATTCCGCGCAAAGTGCGCAAGCGGCGGCTGCCGAATTTTCCAGCGATCACGCGCACGAATTATCCCACCGATGCAAGCTGGAAGCGTTTCTGCCAAGCGGGTCCAAGGTACGTGAACAGTTTCGCCATCTCCGGCTCGCGAGATCTGTCTTCGATCAGAGCGAACGCTTCGCGACGCGCCAACTCGAGAAGTTTATGATCGCGCAGCGGATGCGCGATGTGGAAGGCGACGTCTCCGTGCTGCTTGGTCCCGAAAAATTCTCCCGGTCCCCTCTGTTTCAGGTCGTGCTCAGCAATCTGAAAGCCGTCGGTGGTCGCCACCAGTGTTTCGAGACGGTCGCGCCCCTCGCCGGTGATATTTTTGGGAGCAACAAGAATGCAATGCGACTTCGCTGATCCGCGCCCGATGCGGCCGCGCAACTGATGAAGCTGCGCAAGTCCGAAGCGATCAGCGTGTTCAATCACCATCACGGTGGCATTGCGGACATCGACGCCAACCTCCACGACGGTCGTCGCGACTAGAATTTGCAATTCATTGCGCCGGAATCGTTCCATTACGTCATCTTTTTCGTCGCTGCGCATGCGGCCGTGCAGGAGGCCAACTTTCAATTGCGGGAAAACTGATTTCGAGAGCCGCTCGTATTCGGCCGTCGCCGCTTTTAGCTCCTGCTTCGATTCTTCTATCACGGGATAGATGATGTAAGCCTGCCTGCCCGTGGCTACTTCGCGCCGAACGAATTCCCAGACTCCCGGAAGCTGTGTGTCGGCGCTCCAACGGGTTTCGACCGGGGTGCGTCCGGGCGGCATCTCGTCGATAACGGAGAGCTCGAGGTCGCCGTAAAGAGTAAGAGCCAGGGTGCGCGGAATGGGCGTCGCCGTCATCACGAGTGCATGCGGTGCGGCTCCTTTTTCAGAGAGCCGCTTGCGTTGGAGCACACCGAAGCGGTGCTGCTCATCAATGATGACCATACCGAGCTTCGCAAATGCCACGCGATCTTCAATCAGCGCATGAGTGCCCACGACGAATTGTCCCTGACCCGAGGCGATACGCGAAAGTGTGCGCGTCTTGTCGCTGAATTTCATTCCGCTCACGAGCAGTTCAACGGAGTAGCCGGCTGTTGCAAAAACGCGCCGCGCTGAAAGGTAATGCTGCACGGCGAGAATCTCCGTGGGCGCCATCAGCGCGACTTGATAGCCGTTTTCGATCACGATCGTCGCCGCCTCCAGTGCCACGATTGTCTTGCCGCTGCCTACGTCGCCTTCGAGCAGGCGGTTCATCGGTGTCGGCTTTTCGAGGTCACCGGCAATTTCGGCAAGCACGCGTTTTTGCGCTCCTGTGGGCTTGAACGGAAGAATGCGCTTGAGAGCCTCGCGAATCGGCTCCTCTCTGACGCGCATGGCGATGCCGGCTCGTTGCTGCTCGTGCTGTCGCCGGACGGCGAGGCCGAGCTGGTAAAGAAAGAATTCCTCAAAGATCATGCGTACCTGGGCGGGGCTGCGGAACCCGTTCAATGTTTCGACATTCACATCATGGGGAGGAAAATGAATCGCTATCAGCGCATCGCGCCGCGAAGGAAATGAATACCGACGCAACACATCCGGGGGCAGCGGGTCGGGAACGTCGCCTTTGAACTCCTGCAGCGCGGCATAGATAATCCGCCGCAGCATCCGTGAACTGATGTCGCCGATGGCTTCGTATATCGGGACAATCCTTCCAACTTCGGTCGAATCCGCGGGATTGTTGCTCTGACGCAGCAATTCGAATTCTGGGTTGATCATTTCCGTGCGCAGCGGCCGATTAGGGTCGAGACTTGGTTTTCCGTGCATCACGAGAGGCTGACCCGCTTTCAGTTTTCCGTCCAAGTAGCCCCCGTGAAAAAAGCGCGCGGCAAGTTTTCCGCTCCCGTCCTGCACGAGCAGGTGAAACATCGCGCCGCGCCGTCGAGCGAAACGCATCAGGCTGCCGCTGACAACTTCCGCGCGTACGGTCGCGACTTGTCCGGGCACGAGCTCCGCGATGGGGGTGAAGTGAATCCGGTCCTCGTAGCGGAAGGGCAAATACGAAAGTAGATCGCCTACAGTGGTGATGCCGCGCTCGGCGAGCAAGGCGGCTCGATGCGGACCTAAGCCCTTCAGGTACGTCACGGATGTGTTGAGGTCCAAAGTCATCGGGGTGTTGAGGATAAGTTTCTTATCTCACCGCTGCTCGCGTCTCGCAGTTACACAGATCAATTTAGTGACAGGCAACCCAGCGTTGCCCATGCCGCATAGTATTTTACTAAGAGCATGCGCGCGGCCTATATTAATAATTGCGAAGCATAGAGTGATGCTTCACGCGTAACGAAAATGGCGAAATTCCTGGGAATTGGGCTGCGGCGGTGGCTGGAATACCTGGCCGCAATTCTGGTCGGCAACGCCATTTATTTTCTTTCTTTTTCCGCACATCTCCCGGTTGAGCTGCGCCATCAGACCTACAAAGTTGACTTGGGTATGGCTCTAGATTTCGCCATCTGCGCGGCCGTCTACGGTCTGATCCGCGTGGGAGAGCGCATTTCGCGCTAACATCTTAAGCCATATCTGTGCTCACCTAGGAGGATAGCCGCCGTCTAACCGGATGAAGGACAAAGACGTGGTCAAGCCAACGGACTCGTCAAGAAAAGAGCATGACGACCAGGCCCCACGACAGGTAAGTCGCATCCGGCTATGAACTCGACGGGAATAAGTGCGGCGCTCGAAGGGGGTGCGGGGTACCGCGCGGTGCAGAAAGCGGATGAACAGGTCCTGGTCCGGCAAGCACAAGCGGGCAATCGGCCGGCTTTCGAGGAATTGGTTCGCCGGTATGATCGCGATGTGTTGCGGTTAGCTCTGAATCTGCTTCGCGGCAGCGAAGACGCTCGCGACGTCTATCAGGAAGTTTTTCTCAGGGCTTACCGGAATCTGTCGCGATTCCGGTTCGAGTGCAGTTTTTATACATGGATTTACCGCATTGCGACGAACGTGTGCCTGGACCATCTGCGTCGCAAGAACACCAGGCGCGAGGATCAAGCTCCTGAATCGGCGGATACCGATGGCGCGTCCCCTGATTTTTTCGATCAGCAAACGGAGCATCGATCGGCCGCAAATCCGGAACGCCACTTCCTGGGACAGGAATTGGGCCGGCACATCACCGCGGCGCTCGGCGGACTGTCACCACGAGAACGAATGGTTTTCGAGCTCAAGCACTACGAGGGACTGAAATTGCGAGTGATCGGCGACATGCTCGGCACTTCTGAAGAGACCGTGAAGAATTCGCTGTTCCGCGCGACGCGCAAATTGCGCGCCAGCCTGGACGGCATGAGGTAGGCGAGGAGAACTCCATGCAACAAGAATTCAATCCACACTCGGGCGAGCAAGCGTGTCCGGAGTTTGAATCGCAGATCATGCTTTTTGCGCTCGACGAACTCGAAGGTGCAGAGCGCGATTCGCTCGAAGAGCATCTGGACCATTGTTCGCGATGCGTCACGGCCTTAACCGCAGAGCGGCGCATGCTGGAAATTCTCGCCTCGCAGCAGCGCCCCGATCCTTCTCCTGCATTGCTGTCGAGCTGTCGCAACCGGTTCGAGGATGCTCTCGATGAGATGGATCATCGCAGCATTTTCGCTCGTTGGGCCGAATCTATTTTTCCCGCACACTGGCTCGCGTTGCATCCCGCGGCAAGCGTAGCGATGTTGCTCCTCATCGGTTTTTCCATCGGGACATTGGCGCCGTGGCGGTCGCAGGTGGGCACCTCCTCCCCGTCGCGACCGCCGGCGGCGCTAGGCTCGATGACGATGGACAATCAAGAATTGCAGACCGCCGCTGTTTCCGGAATCAATTGGACTCCAACCGCCGACAATCGCCCGCCTCGCGTGGAAGTGCAGATGACCACCGAAAAACCAGTCGTCGTTCAGGGCACGGTTGACGATAAAGAAGTAAAGCAGGTGCTGCTGTACGTGCTCCACAACAATCGGCGATTCGGTCCAGATGTGCGAATCAACGCGGTGGAATTCCTGAGAACTCGCGCAAATGATCCCGATGTGCAGCAGGCGCTGTGCCAAGCAGTGCGCATTGATCGCAACGCGGCTGTGCGATTGAAGGCGCTTGAGGCGTTGACTGAGGCTCAGCCGAATCAGCAAGTGGTTCAGACGATGCTCGATGCGCTGGTTAAGGACGCGAACATTGGTGTCCGCGTCGAGGCCATCAATTCGCTTCGCGCATTTTCCGCGCGTGGCGCGCTGCTTTCCGATCCTCAAGCATTCACCGTTCTCCGCGACCGCATGCGCACCGACCCGAACAATTACATCCGGCTGCAGAGTGCTGCGGCAATTCAGCAGACTCCAGCGGGGCAGAAGTAAATGGGAGCTAAAAGATCCATGCAACAACGGCGTTTGCAATGCGGCGCCTTGACCCTGGCCGCGGTGATGGCATTCGGCCCTCTCGCATTTGCGAAACGGAAAGCGAAGAATGGCTCCGACGGTTTGTCAGCCGATAAGACAGGCCAGTTTTCGACGAGTGCGGGCTTGCGGTTGCATCTCATCGCCGATGAAGGCGATGTACATATCAGCACGCACGAGTCGGCAACAGTCGATTATCGCGTGCACCTCGAAGTGAGGTCGAACGATTCCAGCGCGCGTGAAATCCTGGATGCGTTCAGCGTGGTTGCGCGCAATACACCCGATGGTGTCCTATTGTTCGCACGCAGCCCGCATCACGGCTGGGGGCAGCATCTTTCGGTGACGTTCGAAGTGGCCGTGCCGCGGAATTACAACCTCGATGTTTCCACGCAGGGCGGAAATGTGTTCGTCGGTGACGTCCAAGGCCGCGTTTCGATTGGCACCAACGGCGGAAATATCTCCGCGGGCGAGATCGAGGGTCCCGCCAGACTGGTCACGGACGGCGGGCACATCTCTGTCAAGAACGCAGGAAATGATCTGGTAGCAACGACCGGCGGCGGCAACATTACGGTGGGTCCCGTGGCGGGCACGGCCGTGTTGCGCACAGGCGGCGGGCACATTCGCGTGGCTTCGATAGGTGGTGTGGGCAGGCTCGAAACCGGCGGGGGGAATATCTCACTCGAGCATTCAGGCTCCGGGTTGATAGTGAGCACCGGCGGTGGCCAGATTGACGTGGGCGAGGCCTCTGGCCTGATTCGCGCACGCACGGGAGGCGGTGGGATTCGGATTGTCCGCGCCTCCGGGCCGACAGAGCTGGAGACTGGAGCCGGGAATGTTTATCTGATGCAGGTTGAAAATTCGGTGCGTGCGTCCACAGGCTCGGGCGGCATCACGGCCTGGTTCGGTCCGGGTGCAAAGCTCACGACTCCGTGCCGTCTGGCGGCAGGTGAAGGCGACATCGTCGTTTATCTTCCAAAGATGCTTCCCGTTACTGTCGACGCCCAGGTTGAACTCGGCGGCGACCATCGCGTTATCGTCGATCCGGCATTTCCGCTGAAAGTGACCTATGGCGAACCAGATGAAGGCAGCCACGCCGTTCGCGCAGTAGGAGAACTCAACGGCGGTGGCGCGACGCTCGTACTTCGCACTGTTTCAGGCAACATTCGTTTGGTTCTGAACGATTCGAATCAAGAAAAGCATCAGATGGATCTGCTGAAAGAGCAAATGGACAAACTTCGCCGGCAGCTTGAGATGGATTTGGCGAACATGAAAATTCCGATACCGCCGCCTCCGCCTCAGAACTGAAGCGCGAGAACGGAGACGCGTTTTCGCAAACACGGGCCAAGTACCACTCTGAAGTTCAGGAGGGCAGTGATGATTCGAGCAACGACCCGAGTGATCGCTCGTCGAACCTCATGGCTTGCTGTTGCGTTCTTGGGCGCACTCTTCTTCGCAGCGCTGCCAGCATGTGCGTCCACGCAGGTGTTCGACCACACCTACCCTCTGCAGCCCGGAGGAATTTTTTCACTGGCAAACGTGAACGGTTCAGTGCGAGTTGACGGCTGGGACCGCAATCAAGTGGAAGTTCGCGCAGTCAAGACAGCGCTACACAATCCAGCGGACCTTGACCGTGTGCAAGTGAGCGTCGAGTCGGACGGTGAGCATATGGCTGTGAGCACGCACTATCCGCAGGGCAGCGGCGTCGAAGTCACCGTTGAGTATCACATCAGCGTGCCGTACCGCGTCCAATTGGCGAACGTTGACACGGTAAACGGCGATGTGCACGTGCGAGGAGTTTCCGGGACGGGCACGCTCGACTCTATAAATGGCAGTGTCGAGGTGCTCGACAGCGACGGCCGCTTCAACGCCAGGACCACCAACGGCGATGTGCGGCTCGAATTGAAGAGGCTCACACAGGGCGATCCAATTCAACTGGCCACGGTCAACGGTTCGGTTGTGCTTTCATTGCCCGCGGATGCAGATGCTGAAATTAACGTAGCGAACCGAAACGGCGATTTCCATTCCGATTTTCCTTTGCGCACGCTCAACGATTACAATCCGCGCCGGTTTCGCGGCCAACTCGGGAAGGGCGGCGGTGATATCTCGATGAGCACCGTGAATGGGGGCATTCGGTTAGTGGAAGGACATCCTACGGTTTAGCTGGGCTGGAAAATTCTGGGGACGGAGAACAAAAATGCGAGCTATTACGTATATCAAGCAGGGAGTTTTCGCGGTCGCAATTCTAGGTGTGCTCGCTGCAGTTGCTTATGCGCAATCGGCACAGACGCCTGCAGTGGTTTCACCGGCGGCTTCTGGGAGTCTCAGTCAAGCTGCTGATCAGCCTCAGTGGCAACGGGACATGAAACGGCTTCAGGCGGATATGGAGGCACAGGCGCAAGAAATTCAGAGAAATGCCAGGGAACTTCAGTCGGAGGTGGCTAAAGAAATGGTCGAGAACGGACTGACGAATCGAGTAGATCTGAACAGGCTCACTGCCCGGCTACATGCACAGCAGGCGGGAATCGAGGCTGACGCGCAAGTCGTTGCGGCGCAAGGACAGCAACTTTTCGCGCAAACACAGGGGCTTCTGGATGCGAGCGACGATGCCGGCTGGCTGGGAATTGAGATTGCCGAGGTTACGCCGGAGAAAGCAAAAGAACTCAATCTACCTCGACCTGAAGGCGTGATTGTTTCCGACGTCTTACCAGACAGCCCGTCTGCCAAGGCTGGCCTGGAGGCAAAAGACGTGATTCTCGAATACGATGGCCAACCCGTTGAGGGAACCGTGCAATTTCGTCGCCTTGTGCGCGAAACCCCTCCCGGGCGATCGGTGCCGGTCGAAGTCGCCCGCAATGGGCACGATGAAAAATTGACCGTTCAAGTTGGAAACAGCGCGCGGAGCATGGACACCCGCCTTCGAGAGGTCCTTCCGGCGCGCAACTTCAATTTCAAGTTCAGTATGCCGGAACTTTTCCCCAGCATGACGCCCGTGCTCGGCGTTCAAGCGGAGGATGTCAGCGGGCAACTCGGCGCGTACTTCCATGTTCCGGAGGGAGCGGGAGTTTTGATTCGAGAAGTTAGCCCAAACAGTGCCGCAGCCAAGGCGGGATTAAAGGCCGGGGACGTGATTACTCACGTCGATAGTGCCGCCGTGAAGACGGTTGACGATTTGCGGGAACACCTGCGAGATCAGCGCGAGCAGAAGAGTGTATCGCTTACGATTATTCGTCAAGGCTCAGAGATGAAGATACCTGTGACGATAGAGGCGCCGGCCGAGCATCCGATAGGGACGCGGTCTGCGGTGCTCTGAGCTTCGTTTTCTTCTCAGACCAAAAAAAGGCCCGGGATTTGAAATCCGGACCTTTTTTATTTTGACGAAGAGAATTCTATTCGCGAACAATTTCCGCGTTCGCACTGGGAACGGCAATTCGAACCAAGCGCTTTCCGTCAAGATATAAAGTAATTTCCAAATCCTGGCTATGTACCTTCAGGCGCTGCAGACTTTTCCCGCCTCGATCTTCCGGTTCGAGAGCTTCGACCGTGATTGTTCCTGGCGTCATTTCCTGGGGAATCAAAACAGGAAAAGTTTGTTGCCCCTTCTTCGACCAGTCGTACAGATCCGCGAGAATCGCGTACTGGTGATAGAGATTATCGTCGAGAATCGCAACGACCGGGGTCTTGAAGAAAAACTGCTGCGTGAACGGTTTACCGCCATTGACCTGCAGGTGAATTGTAGCCGTGCCATTATCGAAATCGATCGATGCCGTGGCGTTTTTCGGACCGGTAACCGTAGTCCATTCGTAATGCAGTGGCGCTCCGTCGCCGCGGAGCTTCAACGACGAAGTTATACGTGTTTCCGGGCCCTGCGCAGCTTTCACAACTGACGTGCCTCGCGCCACCCAATCTCCGCTGCTCGGTTCGATTTCAAATTGCTCGGAGCCGACTTGCTTTCCGTTGACAACGTCACGGAACTTGCCCTTGTCGGAGGTAAGCGCCTGCCCGTTCGCCGTCGGCACCATCCAGATTAGCGCGACGCTCAGTATCAGGGCATAACGTTGTGCAAGTCTTAAGCTTCGGCTCACGTGGGGACTCCTTCCAATATGCCGAGCGCAATGATGTTCTGAACCACGCGGAGCGGCTCGACTGCGCTCTCCACGCGGTGCTCGGCCAATTCGTAAAATGGCAACCGCTGCGCGTACAGCTGTCGAAAGCTTGCTTCATCGCGGAACAGCGGCCGGTCGGTGATGTGCGAACAGCGCCTGAGAAGTTCGTCAACCTGGCAATCCAACCATACCGTGGGACAGCCCGCTTGGCGCAGAGCTTCGACGTTTTGCGTCTGGGCCATGGTTCCGCCGCCTAGGGAAATGATGGTTGGCCGCGCCGCCTCAACGGACTCTCCCAGAATTCGTCTTAATTCCTCGTGCTCGATCTTGCGAAATGCCGGCTCGCCAAGCTGGGCAAAAATGTCGGAGATCGCCATATTCGCGCGTTCGACTATGCGTTTATCGAGATCCGCGTGAATCCACCCGATCTGGCGCGCGAGCAGTCGCGCTACGGTGGACTTCCCGCAACCCATGAAGCCAGTCAAGGCGATCAACCGGCGATTGAGGCGCACAGTGGCCTGAGATACTCCGGGTGAATAATTTCTGTTGTTAGGATTGGGCGCGTCAGTCACGCTTGTGGATGTTGATTGTACCATTGAACGACGATAGTTCGAGCTTCGCCCGGCCTTGATTGAAACTGCCGAATAAGCTGCGCGAATAGCGCGGCGGCCGCTGGTTCGGATGGTTGGGAGGAATCAGCTTCGCTTGGTTATCCACTTTGCCGTAGAGCGACGTCGCACTCACATCGAACGAATCGCCAGGTGAAAACTGCACATTGATTGCACCGCTGTAGTTCTTCAGGCGGTAGACCCCGTTTGGCAAAAAATCGCCGTCGAGCACGATGTTACCCGTCGAAGTTTGCGCGAAAATGCTCGAGCTGTGATCATCCACCAGCCGTACGTCGCCGCTGATCGAATGTACCTCGATGCGCCCGGTGCACCGCATGCATGCGAAAGCGCCTCCGACGGTCTGGACGACAAGATATCCCCCTATGTCTTCGGCATCCACGCCCGCCGCCACCGTCTCGACATTCATATCGCCAAGAATTCTCGAAACACCCACGGTGCCTGAGTCATTGTGAATCTGCAGTTCTGAATCTTCCGGGACCGTGATTACGTAATTCGCGCGGAGCTCGTCGGGACTAATGCTTTCTGAAAGCAGGTGAGTCACTACGTCGACTCGATTTCCGTTTTGTTCCGCATCCACTTCGATTTTCTCACTCCCGTGATCGGCCACCACGATCACTTCGGGCTTGTCCCATGATGAGATAGTCACCGTGCCGCTCGGATTGTGCAGCGTGATTAGCGGGTGGGACTGAACAGTGAATTGTTTTTCCAGATGGTGTGCGTAGAGTGGGGAAACCGCGCCTAGCAGCAATACAACGGCACAGCCACTGGCCGCCCGCCACATCGGTTTCGAGGAAAAGGAGATTGGCATCATCGTCCCTCGCTATCGGCCATAGTGGCTAGAAGGTCCGCCTTCTGCTGATAGGCCGTGTACAAGTAATCCCGAGTCATTTCGTTCTGCGGATCTTCGCGCACGCTCTTTTCACACATTGAAATCATATTGTCAACAATAGCCAGATTTTTATTCAGCGTTGCCGTCACGTCTGAATTTTCCGCTTGGATTGCGGAAACGTTCGTCGCCTTGCCGGTGGTAAACCCTGCCTCAACAGAAGCCATTGTCGCCTGCGCGTGATTCAACCACTCCGCCTGATCTTGAAGACGACGGTTTGGGTTTGCCTGCCAGCCAAGCGCTACGCATCCGACGATGATAAGGGAAAGATAGGCCCCAGCGAGAGCGGGTCGGAACGCTTCAAAGGCGGCAAATCTCTCCCGCCATCCTGTCCGACGCGGGCGGAACAGTCCTTCTTTCTCCAGTTGCGCTCTGATTGCGAGCCAGACGCGCGCAGGTGGTTCCTCTGCGATCATCGCGAGCGCAGCGCCAGCCTTATGGATGCTTTCCAGGTCCTCAATCAGCGTCTTGCAGCGGACACATGCAGAGGCGTGCGACACTGCTTCAGGATGGCGTTCGCCGTCCATCCACTGTTCGCTGAATTCCCAGAACTTCTCGCAATTCATGACTGACATGATCTCTATTCCTCAGCCTCGGAATCGCGCTTGATGGCCTCGCGCTCTTCTCTGGCCCTGGCCCTTTCTCGTTCGTGCAGCAGATCTCGCAATCTCATGCGGGCCTTGTGCAATTGGGATTTCGAGTTTCCAATCGAGCAGCCCATGATCTCCGCAATCTCATTATGTTCGTAACCCTGCACATCGTGCAGGACGAACACAGACTTATAACCCGCCGGCAACTGATCGATGGCTCTTTGCAAATTGACCCGGTCGATGGAGCCGCTCAATCCCAGGTCGGGCCCGCCAAAGTCTTTGCGTGGTCCGCCAGTTTCTTCGTCCGGCTCCGTCACTTCTTCCAGCGAAGTCTCCGAGCCAGTCTTCTTCCGCAACCTCATTAAGACTACGTTGACGGCCAAGCGATGGAGCCAAGTCGAAAAAGCCGACTCCCCACGAAACGTGGCAATCTTGCGAAACAGTTGCAGGAATGCTTCCTGAGTCAAGTCCTCTGCTTCCGCCGTATTGCCAACCATCCGCAAGCATAATGAGTAGACCCGGCGATTATGCAGCTGGTAAATCCGCTCGAACGCAGCCGCGTCGCCCTGTTGCGCCAGCCGGAGCGCATCGGCCTCCGGCATTTCTCCGTTTTCGTCTCGCCTCGTTCGGGCCACGATACCCGTCGCGGCGCACCCTTTGTTCCGATGCGACGCCCGTTCCATGAGTTGTACTTAGATGTTCCCAGGACGCATCGGATGGCAACAAACTCACTAGCGCCCGAATTGTGCCGCCCAATCGAGGCAAGCACGCTTGGTTACCCGCCCATTGTCTTCAGAATTTGCCCGCGCGTCTAGGAGGAAACTCGCGTCAGCCTGGATAGCTTGGGACGAGTGCGGGCGCGAACCGCAGAGGCCGAGGCATTCAACTCGTCCCTGAGTCCGTCCACACCCGCATCCGGTAATACTCGGAGAAAGGATTTTAGCATCACGATTGATTCACGCAGGCAAGTGTTCAAATCATAGTGCAACGTATCGAGGGCGGACCAGGATTCTAGCGGGTGGACCTGCACACCATCAGCAAGCTCCTCGGCAGTCTCTTGAAAATGATCAACCACGGTGCAGACTGTCATTTCGAGAGCCCGTAGCTTGTGCAGATATCTCGAACGGCTCCCGAACAAAATCCGATGCAGCAGTTGATTCCAGGTGGCATTCTGTTGGGCGGTTTCGCCGCGGAAAAAGTCTGGGTTGAGAGGGCTAACAACAGGAACGGCAGTCAATCGACGGCCTCGCACTTCGAGTGTTCGATAAGCAGCCAGCAGCGGCTCTCCCAGGCGGTTCACTACCGCGGCCGCTATCTCAGCGCCTTGTCGCGCCCTGACGAGTTCTCCCTGCGAACGGTGCGTGAGGGCTTCATCGAGCACCACAGAAAGGATTGCGTAGGCGTCCTCCCATTCCCGCACGAGGCTCTCATAGAAGTCGTGCTTGTGTTGAGGAAGCTGTGCAAGCCAATCGTCTTGTACCGAGCTTCGACAGCTCGATGAATCTTGCTTTTTTCGCCAGAACACGATGGCCCCAGAAAGTCGTCTGGCATTATACCAGACTAGGGAAGCCCGGCCGCTTCCTTGACAGGATTTCGGCGCTTCCTTGACGCTTTACGAACGCGCTCGCTATACTGCGCACGGCTCAACGAGAAACGGAGTACCGCTTGGAATTCGAACCGCGCGATCAGCTTCTGCAACGCCAGAAAAAACTGGAAGAAATAGCAAGTTTGGGCT
>DASRQP010000062.1:0-3863 GCA_035696585.1 Candidatus Acidiferrales bacterium
CCGAGGCCCAGAACTTTCGCGTCGCACGCAGGCGCGTCCAAGTCGTATACGGAACTGGGACCGCCGGAGAGGACGATGCCACTGGGTTGGAGGCGCTTGATTTCGTTCAAGGAAGCATTGCAGGGCAAAATCGCGGAGAAGATTTCCTGCTCGCGAATCCGCCGCGCGATCAGCTGCGTGTACTGACCGCCGAAATCCAGGACGACAATCCCGCCGCGCGTGCTCAATCCGGTGCTTTCGCTTTTCGTTGACAAAGGCTCTTGCTCCGGAGCTGCCGCGGAATTTGCCATTCGAATGCTCCCTGGTTCGCGGAATCTCCCGCGCAAAACGGCTACTGCACGACGATATTCACGAGCTTCCGCGGCACGACAATCGTCTTTATGATTTTCTTGCCCACGAGCAACTGTGCGATGCGCGGATCGTGTATGGCGCGTTCGACGAGTTCGTCTTCGCCGATGCTGTCATCCACCAAGATCTTGCCGCGCACGCGCCCGTTAATCTGGATTATCACCTCAAACTGTTCTTCTTTGGCAAGATCTTCGCGGAACTTTGGCCATTCGACTCGCGCAAGGCCGCCCGAATGCCCCAACATTTCCCAGAGTTCTTCGCTGACGTGCGGGGCCATCGGCGCAAGCATCAGAACCAGAAGTTCGAGCACATTTTTCGCGACAGCGGGATTCGCGCCTTCGTCGAGAGGCTCCTGCGCCTGCATTTCATTTAGCAACTCCATGATCAGCGCGATGGAGGAGTTGAAATGCCAGCGCGCTTCGAAATCATTGGTCACGCGCCGGAGCGTTTGATGGGCTTTGCGGAGCAGCGCTTTCTCTTTCGGCGTGGCGTGCGCCAGGTCGAGGGATGCGCTTGTGTTGGCTTCGACGGCGCGCAATTTTTCCGCATAACGGTGCACGAGTCTGTAAACTTTGTTCAAGAAGCGCGAGCAGCCCTCGATTCCGTCTTCGTTCCATTCGAGATCTTTTGCGGGAGGGGCCGCGAACAGTGTGTACATTCGCGCCGTGTCGCAGCCGTATCTTTGCGCCATTTCGTCGGCGCCCACTACGTTGCCGTGGGACTTCGACATGGCTCTGCCGCCCTTTTGCACCATGCCTTGCGAGAAAAGCCTCATAACCGGCTCGCGAATTTCGGTCATGCCGAGATCGCTCATAACCTTGGCGAAAAATCGCGAGTAAATCAGGTGGAGAATGGCGTGTTCGATTCCGCCAATGTATTGATCGATGGGAAACCAGTAACGCACTTCTTCGCGGCCGAACGGCGCTTTGTCGTTGTGCGCGTCCGTGTAGCGATAGAAATACCACGACGAATCGACGAACGTGTCCATCGTATCGGTCTCGCGCCGCGCGGGACCTCCGCACTTGGGGCACTTCGTGTTCACAAATTCGGGAACGCCCGCGAGGGGCGACTGCCCTTCTCCGGTGAGCGAGACTTTTTCGGGGAGCTTCACGGGCAACTGGTCGTCAGGAACAGCGACGATTCCACATTTCTCGCAATAAACCACCGGAATGGGCGTGCCCCAGTAGCGCTGCCGCGAGATGCCCCAATCTTTCAGCCGGTAAGTCGTCTCGCCGTGGCCGAGGCCCTTTGCTTCGGCATCCGCCGTCATTTTTTCGATGGCTTTTTCGGAGGGCATGCCGGTGTACGGTCCGGAATCGACCGAGCGGCCGTATTCGGTAAACGCTTCGCTTAAATGGCCTTTCTTGAAGGCAGGACCTTCGAGCGGCTGGACCACAATTTTTACGGGCAAACGATATTTCTGCGCGAACTCGAAATCGCGCTGGTCGTGGCCCGGCACGCACATCACCGCGCCGGTGCCGTATTCGGCGAGCACGAAATTCGCAACCCAGATGGGCACCAGTTCGCCGGAGAAGGGATCGACGGCGAAGCGGCCCGTGAAAATGCCTTCTTTCTCGGCCTTGGCCAAATCGGCCGCGCGCATCAGTTTCTGGCGCAGGCGATTCCATTCCGCTTCGATGGTCGCGTGACCCGGCATGCCTTCAAATAATTTCGGGAGCAGCGGATGTCCGGGGGAAAGCAATACGGCGCTGGCTCCATAGATTGTGTCGATGCGCGTGGTGAAAACCTCGATGGAAGTCCCGTCCATTTTCGCCACCGGAAACTTGACGCGCGCGCCGCGCGATTTGCCAATCCAGTTTTGCTGCATCAGCAAGACGCGCTCGGGCCAGCCCGCGTGAAGTTCGGTCATGGCATCGAGCAGTTCGTCGGAATATTTTGTGATGCGCAAAAACCATTGCTCGATTTCCTTCACTTCGACGGGTGTAGTTTCGTGCCGCCAGCAGCAACCGTCCACCACCTGCTCATTCGCCAATACGGTCTGGCACTGCGGACACCAGTTCACTTTGCTGCGTTTGCGGTAGGCCTGGTCGCGTTCGAGCATGCGGAGGAAAAACCACTGGTTCCAACGATAGTATTCCGGTTCGCATGTGGAAATTTCGCGTCGCCAGTCGTAGCTGAAACCGAAGCGCTTGCAGACGGCTTTCATTTGCGCGATGTTGGAACGAGTCCATTCGCCGGGGGGAATATTGTTTTTGATGGCGGCGTTTTCGGCGGGCAATCCGAAAGAATCCCAGCCGATGGGATGCAGCACGTTGAAACCGCGCATGCGTTTGTAACGCGCCACTGCGTCGCCGATGGTGTAGTTGCGCATGTGGCCCATGTGCAGAGTGCCCGAGGGATACGGCAGCATTTCGAGGACGTAATATTTCGGGCGTTTCGCGTCGCGGTCCGCATGGAACGCGCCCTGCTCTTCCCAAATTTTCTGCCACTTCGCTTCAATCGCTTGTGGTTCGTACTCGCTCAATGGCTGATTCACCTCTTGCGTCGTTTCGATTTCGCGCGTCGCGCGCTTACGCCGCTGCTGCGTTTTTTCGCTAGTTTGCGCTTCGAGCGTCGCACGGGAAAACCATCCGCTACGTTGCCTGCGCGCTTCAGTGTTATGCCCACCAAGCGCCAGAGCATACGCACATTTCGAAGGTCATCGCCGGGGCGATCAATGGGCGTCTCCAGAATGAACGCGCGTCCGGCAAGAAGCGGATGATTCAGAATTCTGCGAAACGCTTCGACGCCGATTTTTCCCTTGCCGATGTGTTCGTGGCGGTCGAGGCGCGAGCCCAACGCCGCCTTCGAATCGTTCACATGCACAACGAAAACGCGTTCGAGTCCCACCGTTTGCGCGATTTCCGCGAGCGCGCCGTCGAGCCCTGCGGGACGGCACAAATCATGCCCCACGGCGAAGAGGTGAGCCGTGTCCACGCAGACGCCGAGCGGAAGATCCGGACATTGATCGAGAATGCTTTTTAACTCCGCGAATCGCGAGCCGACGGACGTTCCCTGGCCCGCGGTATTTTCGAGCAGAATCCGCAGGCCGTTGAAATTCACGCCGCGAGCGGCTTGCTTCAATCCATCCGCAATGGCCGCAACAGCGGAACTCATGCGCGCGCCCTTTCCGCTCCCCGGATGGGCGACCAGAAAATCAGCGCCGAGAGCAGCCGCGCGCACCAGTTCATCATGAAACGCCTGAATGGAGCGGACGCGCAGGACGCGCTCCGGCGAGGCGAGATTGATCAGATAGTTGCCGTGAACGACGAGAGGACCCAGGCCCAATTCGACACGGCGATCTCGGAAACGCTGCGCGCCCGCATCCGCGACATTTGAACCGCTCGGGCCGCGACTCCACATGCGCGGGCTGGCCGAAAATATTTGCAGCGCGTTGGCGCCTAATCCATGGGCAATTTCGAGCGACGACACGATATCGCCCGCGATCGACGTGTGAATTCCAATGCGGATGCTGCCGTCCATCCAAGCGGGCAGCAGAGGTTTCGTTACAGGTT
>DASRQP010000063.1:0-9693 GCA_035696585.1 Candidatus Acidiferrales bacterium
CGTTCGCAAATGCGCCGCAAGCCGCATATGACTTGAAACCGTATGCGCGGCTGGACGATGAGAGTTTTCGCACGTCGTATGAAGCGCTGCCGTCATTGCCATCACGCCACGTCAGCGAACCGGCGGTGGCGACCGCGCACGTGCTGGAGCTGAATTTCCCGCCGCATCTGCGCGTCGGCTACATTGCTGCGGGCATCGACACGGTTCCGCAATCGCTCCAGCAGTTGGGAATCAACGTGGACATGCTGGACGAAGCCGCGCTCGAATTTGGGGACCTGAGCCGCTACGACGCGATTGTGGTGGGAATCCGCGCGTACGAGTTGCGGCCAGACGTGATGAGCGCGAACCGGCGCTTGCTCGATTATGCGGAGCGCGGCGGCACGCTGATCGTGCAATATCAGCGAGATTTCGCCTGGAATAAACTATTGCCGGCGCCTTTTTCCGCGAAGATGGACCAGCCCGCGGAGCGAATCACGGACGAGAATTCGCCCGTGCGCTTCGTGGACCCGTCGAGTTCGCTGCTGAATTATCCGAATCGCATCGCGCAGGATGATTTTCTGGGATGGAATCAAGAGCGCGGGCTGTATTTCTGGGGACAGTGGGATTCGCGGTATAAGCCCGTGCTGGCAATGCACGATCCGGGCGAATCGGACGCGCTGGGCGGCCTGGTCTTCGCGCGCGACGGCAAAGGGATCTACATTTACACCGGGATCGCCTTTTTCCGCCAATTGCCGTCGGGAGTGCCGGGGGCGTACCGCCTGTTCGTCAATTTGCTGAGCGCATCGCAAGCCCCAAACGCGGAGCGTTAAAAAATGCAGATTTTCACGCGCGCGCATGTTCGATGCCATCTCGCGTTGCAGGAATTGAGAAGGGGGAGTTGATGAAGAGACTTCAAGTTGTGTTTGTGGCGATTCTGGCAATAACGTTCATGGCCGGAGCATCTCAGCAGGAAAAGCAAACCAAGAAACAAAAAAACACACCGCTTCCCGAGATTGTGCAATCCATCTCAGAGCAAATCGATCATGACATCGGCGAAATGTTGGGCGCGTGGCAGGTGGGAGACGTGGAGGCGATGCACAAGTACTATGCGGACGATGCGACGTGGGTCGCCGGAACTTACGATCCGCCCATCGCGGGTTGGCAAAACTATGTGCCAAAGTACGAGCAAAGCCGCAAAGGCGTTTCCAGCGTGCAATTAATCCGGAAGAATACAACCATCTTCCACTATGGCGACACGGCGTGGGCGGCGTACCAATGGGAATTTCAGGGGTTCGTGGAAGGCAAAGCGACGACAGCGCGCGGACAAACCACGCTTGTATTCGTCAAAACCGGCGAGCGCTGGTTGATCGTGCACAACCACACTTCGCAGATCTGCGCAGGGACCTGACGCCGCAGGAGCCTCGAACCACTGCTTCGCGCCGACTAAAAGCTCTTCAGCGCCTGAGCAATCCAGAGACCGGCCGTAATGGCCGCCAGAGTAATCCAAGTAATCAGCACTGCGCGGATTACCGGATTGACTCTCTCAATCCTGGCGACCAATTCGCGCTGGGCCTGTGCCATCGAATCTCCAGCTGCGTCGATGAAGATTTGATCGTCTTCATGCGCCTCCAGAGTGCCGCGATAGATGATCAGGCAGAACCATGCACCGAGAGCGACCGCAAAGGCGATAAGGAAAAAAAGGAGCGTACCACTAGGCATGTCCATAGCTGCCCTCCCAACCCGAAAAGCCATACTGTCCACTCGACAGCATCGGCCAACGGGGCCCTGATTTGGCGGGATTATAACACCAAGACGTCGGAGAAGAGAGCCCTAGATAGTGTCAAACCAGTATACTATTTAATATGTAGTAATAGACCTGAAAGAGCTGACGGGGCCGGCGCAGTCGCCGGCAGTTTGCCGTGTTGCGTTGACAAAGGCCGATACGGGCGGCACAATGAATTACTCCGGTTCACCGCTCGCTGTGCCCGAATGGCGGAATTGGCAGACGCGCCAGGTTCAGGACCTGGTTCTCGCAAGGGAGTGGAGGTTCGAGTCCTCTTTCGGGCACCAACCCACAAAACAAACGTCTCAAGCGGATAAGTTTTTCACCATTTCCGAAGAAGTCGCCGCAGCATCCTTGCGCGCCGGTGCTGGAACGGGCGAACGGAAGAGCATCCGCACGAGCCGGCTCTCCCGCAGCTTCGTGCCGAGGAAGGGCAGCAGAAACAGCCAGCGGAATACGTCTCGCAGCAGTTCACCCTGCTGACTGACGCGCATCCACCCCCGCCATCCGAGCTTTCGAAGAAGCGCGAAGCGCAAACGCGCCAGGTCAAATACCATGCGGGACAAGGATGCAGGAATGTCGCGCTCGCGGTGATACTCGTAGAACACGTAGTTCATCGAGGCGCTGGACTGCACCTTGATGAAGTTTTCGAGCGCACGATTCTTGGGATTGGCGGCAACCTCGCGAAAGAGATCATGGAACTTTTTGGATTCAGCCTCAAGTGTATCGATGCTCGCGAATCGGTTGATCAATTTCACGCCAACGGGATCCCAGAGATAGTCATTCATCAGCAATGGAAGACCCAGATGGAAAAGTTTCGTGACGATCAAATGAACGCGCAGATGGCACTGATAGGCTTCTCCCATGCACTCGTATAGGCGCGTGGTGTCGCGCGTCAAGCTGTGATGAAAGGAACTGATAGCGGTGTCGAGATCGTTCGTGAACTCACGGGTATCGTAACCGTTGAGTTCGCGCTGAATTACAGCGGCAATCTGGCGGATCTGCACGGACGACAAAGCCATGCCGACACTGTAGAGCGGGTCCACCGTGTCGCCCGCGTCTCCGATGATGTACCAGCGATCGGGTGAATAGTGCTGGCGGCACTCCCACATGTAGGAGCTGTAGAAATTGGTGTCGACGACCGTGCCGCTCCGCACCAGTTCGACAATCACTTCGTGCTCGCGCCCGACGCATTCGAGGAACTGCTCCATCGTGCGTACCTGGCCATGCGGATAAACGTCTTTGCGATACGTGATTCCGATGCTGATGAACGGCACATTCTCGGGCGAGCGCATGGGAATGCACCAAATCCAATTGCCCTTTCCAAAGAAATGATGAGTGGCGAAGTAGGGAACGAAAGCGCGGTTTTCCTTTTTGATAGCGCGGATGCGGCCCAGAATCTCCGGATTGAAATTCATCAGGCGAAACCAGAATACGTCCTTCTGTTCGTTCACTTTTTCGTGAAGCTGCAGCAATTTGGAGAGCACGCGGTTGCGGCCGGTGGCGTCGATAAGCCAGCGCGATTGGAGGGGATATTCCTGCTGGGCGGAATCTCGCACCGTGACGGTATGTAGACCGCCGTCGTTGCCAAGACTTACGCCGGCCACAGTGCCGTCGATTACTTGCACGCCGTTTTCCACGTTGCGCCGGCGCACCTCGGCATCGAACGTAAACCGGTTGACCTGGAAAGAGAGCAGCGGGGGTACAGTGGGAGTTTCGTCGACGACATAGGTGCGATCCGCGGGATTATCGATCTCGGGCTTGTAATAGTAAGTGAGGCCGTATTTTGGAAAATGGTTTTCGATCAGGTAAGAACCGAGGCCGAGTTCGAGAAGGAAATCGATAGTGATCTCGACGAAGGATTCGCCAACAATCGGGCGATTTTTGTGCGGACCTTCGACGACAGCGACTTTGAGGTCCGGAAAGCGCATCCGCAGGTAAGCCGCCGCGAGATGACCCGTCGCTCCGCCGCCCATAACCAGCACGTCGGTTGTCATGGGCTTCCTACCTTACCCACAAGACGACGGGCGGGCCCTGCGAAGGCGATATGCACTTCGTATCGCGCAAAGTTTCGGTTCCATTTCATGACTGCCCGCAACATAGCATCTGGCCGCCTTGACGTGCAATGCTGCTGTGCGGTTTTCTATGCAACGAACGGCTTCTTGAGCTGATTTTCGTTCGAGAATACGCGGTAGTCCGTTAGTACCAGATACTCTTTCTCTACACGTTTTCTGCAACCTCTAGATAACCCGTCCGTTTCGTGTTTATCGTAGATAGGGAAACTATGGACCAGCCCGACAAAATGTCCACTAAATCTCCGCGCGCGCGCGGGAGCAACGGCTCGCAAGAGGCACTGAAAACGGTGCTCGTCAGCGACCTGCCGGATAGTGCCACCATCGCGGTGGAACCGCCGCCGCTCCTCGCGAGCCCGAATCTGACGACGGCCAGCCTCTCCGCGCTTTCGCAGCGCTACGACATCCTGGGCGAAGCGGGTCACGGGAACATGGGCAACGTCTACAAGGCGCGTGACCGCGAAACGGGCGAGACAGTTGCGTTGAAATTGATCAAACAGGAAATCGCGTCCGACCAGGGCATGATGGAGCGCTTCAAGAACGAGTTGCTCTTCGCACGCAAAATCACGCACAAGAATGTTTGCCGCGTGTACGACTTCAACCGCATCGGCGGAATCGCTTACACCTCGATGGAATATGTGGAGGGCGAGAGCCTGCGTTCCGTGCTGAACCGTTTCGGCGGTCTGCCGCTGCGCAAGGGAATCGACCTGGCGTTACAAATCTGCTCCGGACTGAAAGAAGCGCATGCGCAAGGGATCGTTCACCGCGATCTGAAGCCCGAAAACGTGATGATCGACGGGCAAGGCAATTTGAAAATCATGGACTTCGGCATTGCGCGCTCGATGGAAGCAGCGACGCACCTGACCGGCGCGATGGTAGGCACGCCCGCATACATGGCGCCGGAGCAAGTGGCCGGGAAGCCAGTCGATTACCGCACGGATATTTATTCGCTGGGGCTGATGCTGTACGAAATGTTCACCGGCTCGCAAACATTTCACGCCGATACGCCGGTAGCGGTGGCCCTGAAGCAGATGCGCGAGGAGCCCGTGGCTCCGCACGAAATCGATCCGGCGATTCCCGTGTTCATCGAACGCGCGATTTTGAAGTGCCTGCAGAAGGATCCGGCCAGACGATATCAATCCGTGGCGGAACTTCAAACAGCACTCCGTTCGCCAACGGGCACAGGATATCCAGCGGCCGCGTTGGCGGCGAGCGGAGCGGCAAGTTTACGGACGTCGCGCTCGACCGATGGTTCAGTCGCGGTTCCTGCGACGTTGCTACCCGTCGCGACGAAATCGAAGCGCAGCTCTCCCATTGTGTGGCTGCTGTTGGCTGCGTTTGCGGTTTTGGTGATGGTCGCGGGATTGAGTGCCCTAGCAAGGATGAAATCGGCGAATTCGATGGCGCCGCCTCCGCTGCCTGTCGAACTGTCAGCGCCGAATCCCCCGGCTTCTGCGTTTCGGCGCCCAGTAAATACGAGTGCGGAGACAGGGGCGGCAGCGTCTCACCGCACAAAAGCGGCGCCCGCGAATACACAGCCTTCCGTGCCTGTCGTTTTCCCGCACGTGGAATTTGGCAAAAAAGCATCGCGGCAAAATCGCCCTGGCGCGAGCGCCCCGGTGTACCTGTGGGTCGGACGGTTTCAGCGAGAAGCCGGCGCGCAAAATGCTGCGAAGCGAATCGAGGACGACGGTTTGCCAGTGGTTGTGATGCCGCGGCGAAATCAACAAAATGGTCAGCAGTTCTTCGTGGTGTTTACGGGCCCATTTGCGCCGACACGTGCGCAAGACATTGTGCAACGGCTTGAAGAACAGGGGTTTTCGAATGTTCATGAGGTGAAGCCGGGTCAAAACCAGAAACAGAACCAGAATAAGTGAGTGCCGTGGTTGGCGAAAGAATTCACTCGGCAAGGTAGAGGACGCAAAAGCTCCTATATGGTTTCACAAGCAGCAATGGAAATGGAATTCGGC
This sequence comes from Candidatus Acidiferrales bacterium, assembly GCA_035696585.1. GTDB lineage: Bacteria > Acidobacteriota > Terriglobia > Acidiferrales > UBA7541 > DAHUXN01. The sequence goes on from DASRQP010000063.1 coordinate 5,805, forward strand.
ACGCGAAGCGACACGGGGCGCGTCCGCGAAAACAACGAGGACAGTCTCCGTCTGGATCCGGAGCTGAATCTATTCGTCGTCTGCGACGGAATGGGCGGGCAGGCGTCCGGCGAAGTGGCCAGCAGGCTTGCAGCGGAGACGATAGTCGCGCACTGCCGCGATGCGGAAACAAATCCTGCGCTGCCGCTGGTTGGCGAGCGAATCGACGGGGCTTCGAAGTCGGCGAATCGTCTCGCCAGCGCCATTCGGCTGGCGAATCGCGCCGTGCATCAGGCGGCGCAAGAGAACGAAGAGCAGACCGGAATGGGCGCAACCGTTGTGGCTGTGCAGTTCAAAGATGAGCGCATGATCGTCGCGCACGTTGGAGACAGCCGCGCCTACCGCATGCGCAACGGTGAACTCGAGTTGCTCACGCAAGATCATTCGTTCATTGCCGAGCAAGTGCGTCACGGTTTGATGACCGCGGAGGAAGCATCGCAGAGCAAGCTGCAAAACGTGCTGCTTCGCGCGCTCGGCATCGAGCCAGATGTGGAAGTCGAAATCTGTGAAGAGTTGCTAATGGAAGGCGACACTGTGCTGCTCTGTTCCGACGGATTGACGCACGAACTCTCTGACGAACAAATCGCGGCAGCTTTGTGCGATGCGGACGACGCACAGGAAGCGGCCAGCCGCTTAGTCGAATTGGCGAACCAAGCGGGCGGCGGAGACAACATCACGGTCATCGTATTGCGTCACGCACCGAAGTTCGCAGGCGCGATGGCAAGAATCGGGCGGTGGTTTAGGGGCTCCTGAGACTGCTCTGCGAAGGAGAAAATGATATGTCGAAGCTAGTGCTGAAATTCGAAAATGCAATTCTGACGGAAGTGGCCGTGGGAGCGAAGGAAGTGAGCATTGGCCGGTCGCCGGATAATGGCTTGGTCATCGACAATCCCGCCGTTTCGCATTACCACGCCCGCGTTTTCAACGAAGAGGGGCGCCTGATGCTGGAGGATTTCGGCAGCATGAACGGCACGTTTGTGAACGGGCAGCGGGTGAAAATGGTGTCGCTCAAACCGGGCGATTCCGTGATGATCGGGAAGCATTCGATATTGATTTCGGATTCCCGCGAAGTCCCAAATCCGTTTCCAACCAATAGCGATGCCAAAGCCGCGCCGAAAATCAATGAGACAGTAATGCTCGATACGAAAGAACGACGCGAGTTCTTGCAGAAAGTCGCAGGCGCGGGCGAAAGCGCGCAGGTCGCTCCCTCACGAGTGAAAGTGGCGACGCTCATCGTTCGCAAAGGCAAAACCGACCAGCACGAATACACGCTGAGCAACAAATTGACCGTAATTGGTAGGTCGGCTATGGCGACCGTGAAGCTCAAAGCTTGGTTCGCTCCAAAAGCCGCCGCGCAGATCAATCGCCGTGACGACAATTCGTACTACATTGGCGGCGCCGACAAAGTGCCGACGATAAACGGCCAGCCGGTGATCCATCCGACCAAGCTTTCCCCGGGCGACGTGATCGCAGTAGCGGGGATCGAACTGGAGTTCATCTATCGCGAATAAAAACGCGTGCTTGTCATTTTTTCCTTCCGGCGTTGCCCGCGGATAACGGCAAAGGTCTAGCTCTCCGCGAAAATTCCCACCATCATCCCTTAGCAATGCGTCCCCTTTGAAACGTGTGCCCTCCGAGAGGCGTCACTATACTTGCCACAAGCCCTTGATTAGCTGTGCCTGCATGGGCGGAGCCTTTCGCCGTTGTGAAAAGCAACATTTTTGCGCGATTTGGATTATGATGCGCGGCTCTGGGTGAATGAGCTGCTGAAGTCAGACTGCGGGATTCAACGAGAGAGAGGGAGAATCCATATGAACCGTCGTGCGCATAAATCCCCGGTGAACAGCCATATCTTCTGGACGAGCGCGTGCGTCTTGCTATTGCTCTCCAGCGCGCTAGGCGTGAAGGCGCTGGCGGAAAACCAGAGTGGATCGACGGAACAGGGTCCGGAAATGCGCCAAGGAATGCGGACCTCGCCCGAACTGCGAGTGGACAGGCCGAATTACCAGCTGGCCGCGCGCTTTGTTGAGTCGAACACGGCCACCCTAGTCTTCGATACAGAAGTGAGGCCGCATTGGTTCGAGCTTTCCGACCGCTTCTGGTACAGCTACGAAACTCCCGAAGGCACGCACTATTGGGTTGTCGACCCGCTGCGTAGGACCAAGACGCCGCTGTTTGATAACGCAAAGGTCGCCGCGCAGCTCTCCATGCTGACGAATTATCCCTACGACGCGCAGCATTTACCGATCAAGGCGCTGCGCCTGGTTAAGCAAGATACGGCGCTGCAGTTCGACGTGGAAGTTCGCAAGGACTCGGTGATACCGAACGAAACAAAGAAGGCCCAGGACGAAGAAGAAAACATCCAAGAAGATAAGCATCAACAAGACCAGCAGCAAATGGGGCAGCGCAAGAACGAGCAGGAAGGCGAGGAAAATGCCGCAGGGGGCGAGGCCCAACCGCCAACGCGCAAAATCTATTTCGAGTTAGAGCTATCGACGGGAAAAGTGACGCGCCTCGACGGCATGGCCGCGCCGTCAGAAAAGCCTATGTGGGCATCCGTTTCACTGGATGGCAAGACGATCGTTTTCGCCCGCGGCTTCAATCTCTACATGATGGACGCTGAAAATTACGCCAAAGCACAGAAGAAGCCCGGCGACAAGAGCATCGTGGAAACGCAGCTCACCACCGATGGCGTGGAAAAATACAGCTACGCGCGCGTGCTGGTTGACGAGGACCAAAAAGAGCTCAAGAAATTTCAGAAGGATGACACCAATCAAGCAGGCCCGCGCACCGTGCCGATTCCGATTTACTGGGCAAAGGATTCGAAGAAATTTGCCCTGGTGCGCGCCGACGAAAGAAAAGTTGCAGACTTGTGGGTGATTCACACGCTGGCGAATCCCCGTCCAATACTCGAAACCTATAGCTACGCAATGGCCGGAGACGCGAACGCGCCGCAATTTGAATTACAAGTTTTCGACATTGCCACCAAGGAGCACAAAGTAATCCAAACCGCGGCGTTCAGAGATCAGACGCTCACGGTTGCGACCGATCGCATTCTCGCGCGCGACCGCGAGCACGAGATGCAGCAAACCGAGGGACAGAAAAGGTCATTCGGTGGCTACCTGACGGGCCAGTGGATCGCCGATGCTTCCGACAAACTTTTTTTTCTGCGCTCGAGTCGCGATCTCCATCGCATCGACGTTTGCGTGGCGGATACAAACACCGGCACCGTGAAAACGCTGATCGAGGAACGCTCGAACGTGTACCTCGACGACAAGCCGTTGCACCAAGTCGACAATGGCAAGGAACTGATCTGGTGGTCCGAGCGCGATGGCTGGGGCCACTATTATCTTTACGATGGCGACGGCCATCTGAAAAACCAGATCACGTCGGGCGAATATATGGCTGACCAGATTCTGGCAGTCGATCCGAAGACACGCGCTATGTACTTCGCCGCAACAGGCCACGAGCCGAATGAAGACCCGTATTACGTGCATCTCTATCGCGTGAATCTGGATGGCTCGGGACTGAAGCTGCTCGATTCGGGCAATTTTGATAACGCGATCAGTGCATCGGATTCCGGGAAATATTTCATTGACACTTTCTCGCGCGTCGATACTGCGCCGAAATCAGTCCTGCTCGACGATCAAGGCGCGACGCTCGAGACTCTTGAAACCACCGACGTCAAGCGCCTGCTCGATGCGGGGTTCAAGTATCCCGAGACATTTCACGTCAAGGCCGCCGATGGCGTGACGGATCTTTACGGCGTGATGTACAAGCCATTTGATTTCGATCCGTCCCGAAAATATCCGCTGATTGAATATGTCTATCCGGGTCCGCAAACGGAAAG
>DASRQP010000064.1:0-3703 GCA_035696585.1 Candidatus Acidiferrales bacterium
TTGAAGTCCCGCTACGCGCAGCGCGGACGGACCCATGTCCACACCGCGACGGTTCTGGCCCAGGTCCATCGGCACACCGAGAATGCGAATTTTTTGCGCCATGCGATGCTTGTCCCCCTGAAGAAACAGGCAGGCGAAGCAGCCCTAAGGATACACACGATAAAGCATGCGGGGAAAGGGGATGACTTCGCGAATGTGCTCCGTTCCGCAAATCCAAGCGACGGTGCGTTCCAGGCCCAATCCAAACCCGGCGTGCGGCACGCTGCCGTAACGCCGCAAGTCGAGATACCACTGAAACGATTCCTCCGGCAGATTATTCTGCTTCAGCCGCTCCACCACCGTTTCGTAACTCGACAAACGTTCGCCGCCGCCGATAATTTCGCCGTAGCCTTCCGGCGCGATCATATCGAAACTCAGTGAAAGCTCCGGTCGCGCCTCGTCCGTCGCCATATAAAAGGCCTTCATCGCCGCGGGGTAACGGTGAATAATCACCGGCTTGTCGAATTCCTTCGAAATAATGGTCTCTTCATCGCCGCCAAAATCGTCGCCCCACTTCGCCGGGTTCCCGTTTTTCTGCAGGACTTTTATCGCTTCGTCATACATGATCCGCGGAAACGGTGGCTTGATGTTTTCCAGCTTGCTCACCTCGCGCTTCACCATTTCCAATTCCCGCGCGCGGTTCTTCACCACCGATTGCACCACTGCGCTCACAAGTCCTTCGCCGAGAACCACCATGTCTTCCAGGTGCGCGTACGCCGCTTCCGGCTCCAGCATCCAAAATTCCGTCAGATGCCTTCGCGTCTTCGATTTTTCCGCGCGAAATGTCGGCCCAAAGCAATAAACTTTCCCCAGCGCCGCCGCCGTCGCCTCCACGTAAAGCTGCCCTGACTGCGTCAAATACGCTTTCTGGTCGTCGATGTAATCCACTTCGAAAAGCGTCGTCGTGCCTTCGCACGCAGCCGGCGTAAAAATCGGTGCGTCGGTCAGCGTGTAGTCTTGGCTGTCCATGAAGTTTCGCGCCGCGCGTTCCGCTTCCGCGCGAATCCGCAGGATCGCTGCCTGCCGCGGCGTCCGAATCCACAAATGCCGCTGGTCGAGTAGAAAATCGACGCCGTGCTCTTTCAGTTGGATCGGATACGGCATCGACTCCGGCACGCGCTGTACCACCTCGACGCCGCTTACGTGCAACTCAAATCCTCCCGGCGCGCGTGCCTCCGCTCGCACCGTGCCCGTCACAATCACGCTCGATTCCTGAGTCAGCCCTTTCGCCGCGTTGAACGCTTCTGCATGCTCCTTCTGCGAAATCACGCCCTGAATAATTCCCGTGCCGTCGCGAAAAATCGGGAACAGCAGTTTTCCAGACTCGCGCAAATTGTAAAGCCATCCGCGAATCGTCACCTCCGCGCCAACATGCTGCCCCACGTGCTCGATCGTCACCACCGGCATAACCAATCCGCCCTTTCTAATGTGTCACCAAGAATTGTCTGACTTAACAGGGCTGGCCTTTACGTTTGCTAGCCACTAGTCACTAGCCACTGCTTTCATCCAGCCGCCCGCTTCGCCGCCAAACCCTGTTCCAGCTTCTCAAATGCCGCGGTCGCATCGGCCAGCGACGGCGCGCTTGCTGATTGCTCGCGAAGTTCCAGCACCATCGGCAACGGGTTCGGCGCCGCCGCCAAAATTCCCAACGCCGCATCCCAATCAATTTTCCCGTTGTACGGAACCAGGTGTTCGTCTTTCTCGCCGTGATTGTCGTGGACGTGCGCTTCCACCACCAAATCCTTCATCGCCTCGAAACTGATCGCGATCCCGTCTTCCATATTCGCGTGCCCGATGTCGAAGCAGAATTTCAAATCCAGCCGCGTGTCTTTGACGAAATGCCGCAAGCTCGACGGCGCTCCCAACTCACCCGGCGTGTTTTCGAGCAGTATCGAAACACCGCGCTGTTTTGCGAAAATCGTCAAATGCTCCAGCGAATTAAATGCCGCGTCGAGTTTTCGTTGGTCATGCGCTTCGCGCCCGCCCCCGATATGCTGCACCAGGTATTTGAACGGAATCTGTTCGGCGATTTCTAGCGTGCGTTTCACCTCATCCACGGCATCCACGCGTCGCACGCGCTCCGGATCTGAAATTGAAATGGGAATCCCGCTCTCTCGCTTTCCCGGCAGCAGATCGCGCTCGGTGGGCGAATGCAGCGAATGAATCGTCAGTCCGTGTTCCCGGACCCAGTCAGCGACCGTTCGAATCGTTTCAATCGAGCGGTAATTCACGTGCACCGGCGTGCAGTAAATTTCGACTTCCGATATTCCCGACTGCGCGATTTCCGCCAGCAATACGGAAGTCAGCGGCTGGGTCGAGTATCGGTAGGTGGAGAAGACGCGCTGCATGGTTTGGAAGTTGTGTTTTTCCGCGGCCCGCAACGCTCCGCGGACAATTCGGCGCGCTCAACAGCAGTGCACCGGCTCTCTATGGTCTGTGGAAAACTCGCTCGCGTCAATACCCGCGTGCTGCGCCCTGCCGACGGGGGTCAGGTGCGCCCAGCCGCTCGCCCGTCTTCGGATCAATCCCAATCGCTTCCACTTCGCCGATCCATCCGCGGCGCGTCGCCAGATGATACCCACGCTGCTGCAAATCGTTTGCGATGGTATCGGGAAACGGCGGCTCAATCAGCACCACGTCGGGCATCCACTGTTGGTGAAAACGCGGCGCGTTGATCGCCGCCTGCGCGTCCATTCCCAGCCACGCCCAGTTCAGAATACTCAGCAGCGTCGCCGAAATAATTCGCGGGCCGCCCGGCGAGCCCGTCACAAAACTCAATTTCCCGTCGCGCAGTACGATCGTTGGCACCATCGAACTCAGCGGCCGGTGCCCGGGCTGAATCGCATTCGCTTCCGATTGCAGTAACCCGAACATGTTCGGCGTTCCGGGCTGGCTCGTGAAATCATCCATTTCGTCATTTAGCAAGAACCCATCCGTTGACGTCACCGCCGATCCGTAACTATCGTTCAGCGTGTACGTATTCGCCACCGCGTTTCCATCTGCATCGACCACCGAAAAATGTGTCGTGTGCCCCGATTTTTTCGCAGCCGCTTCCATCCATGCAGCAGCATCTTCGGGCGACAATCTTTCGAGCGCGCTGCCCGCCGGAGTTCCTTCTGAATGATCGAACGGCGCGGGATTCCCCGCTCCAATCTCTTTGCTCGAAGTCGCCTCTTTCGGATCAATTGTCGCGCGCCGTTCGGCCGCATATTTTTCGCTCAGCAGCCCCGCCACTGGCACATGAGTGAAGTCCGAATCGCCCAAAAAAGTCGCGCGATCCGCAAACACGCGCCGCATCGTTTCCACCACCAGGTGCACCGATTGCGCGTCGTCCCACGATTTCAGCTTGTACGGCTCCAGAATATTCAGCGCTTCCAGAATCGCGATCCCGCCCGAACTCGGCGGCGGGCTGCTGATGATCGTCCACTTCGCGCCTCGCGCCGTATACGTTCCTTCGAGTGGTTCCCGCAGATGCACGTGATATTTCGCCAGGTCCTGCATGGTGATCAAACCGCCATCCTGCGCCATCTGCGCGGTCAAATCCTGCGCCGTTTTGCCGGCATAAAATTCGCTTGGCCCGTTCTCGGCGATGCGCTGAAGCGTGGCAGCCAATTCCGGCTGACGGAAAATTTCTCCGGCAGAATAGAGCGCCCCATCCTTCAGG
>DASRQP010000065.1:0-7172 GCA_035696585.1 Candidatus Acidiferrales bacterium
CTTCCAAATGCTTTCGCTGGTGCTCGTATAGGAAACAAACAGAAGATAATCTCGACCCAGTCGTGGCGAGAATCCTGTGCCAGTCGTCAGCGAAATTCGAGCGGGCGTCGACACATCCACCGGTGAATCAGGGATCCGCAAACGCCAGAGTGTTCTTTGGGGACTTGCGAGCGTGACTACCAGACGGCGACCGTCCGCGCTGGCCGCCAGCGAGGTGTACCGGTCAGGGCCAAAGGTTAGCTGGTGAGGAATGCGGCGCTCGACATCCATGCTATAAAGCCACGGCCCCGAACCATCGGAATCGCCGGCGAGGTACATGAGCGTCCGGCCATTCAATAAAACCGGATAAATCACGCGCCCAAAGTGAGACGTGATCCGTTCAGGAGTCCCACCGGTTGGCGCAATCCGCCAGATGTCCAATTTGTCTGGCAGAGAACCCTGCACGAAGTAGATGAAAGCCATGTCGGGCGCCCATGAAGGAAAGTGGGAGTGCAGGCCGGCAGGCGCGGTAAGGATCAGCCGACCTTTCGTCTGCGGGCTTCCGTCTGACACGAACAGCGGGTCACCTGGTCCCGGCGTGTGATACGCAAGTTGTGAGCCGTCATGCGACCAGTCATACTCGGCCACGCCTTCAAGATATGGCTTCGGTTGTCCGCCCAGTGTTGGCACGGCCCAGATGCTGATGTCGCCGCTCTTCGAGCCGTCTTGCTTGCGCACCCAATACGTGACGAAAGAGCCGTCGGGCGAGAAGCCCAGAGTGCGAACTGACGGATTGACGAGTTCAGGCGCGCTTCCGCGAGTCAAGTTGTGAAACTGCCCTGAGCCGACCTGGGTAACCCACACATCCATCTGTCCGTCGCGGTCCGACAGAAACGCCACGAAATGACCGTCGCGCGACACTGCAGCCGCCTGCTCGACTCCATTGAAGTCTGTGATTGTCTGGAATCGCGCGTCAGCAATAGGGTTTTGCCAGAAGTACTCGGTCCTCTGAAACCAAAGGCTGGCTCCAATCGCCAATAGGGCTACCACCGCTGCAAGTGGTAGGACGAACCGCCATTTGGTTAAAGATGTCCATATGACTGAGTGCGACGACTGTGCAGGGGGATGGGAAGACGTGCTGTTCTCGTCCTCCTGCGCTGCTCGAAGATTCCGACTACGCGCCCACGCGTCCAAGTCCGCGCGGAACGCGTAAACTGAACCCATTCTGTCATGCACGTGACGATGGACCGGCATCCCCTCCCGTTTTTCCCAGCGCTGGACTGTCGTCACGTCACGGTTAAGATACGCGGCGATTTCCTTCCACGAGTCCAGCCGATCTTCGGGCGGTCTTACGGATGGTGGTGTGCCGGGGGGCTGTTCGCCCATCGCGATCTCCTGATTGATCTACAGTTGTCGGTAGAGTGGGAATGCGGATTGTAACCCTGCGGGCGACCCACGGCAATACACGGTATTCGACGGTAAATAGCAGGAACGACTGCAATTCTGCCCCTTGCTGTTTGACGGCGCTTATCAAGGTGTCCGATGCTGTGCGCGCGTCTCAAGCGTGACCGTCGAAATGTAATTCGGAAGAGTCTTCGGTGGCACCGGCGTGATTCTCAAATTTGGAGGTTTTCCATGAACAGCAAAGCTTTCTCGTGGGCAGTACGTTTCGCCATGGTGCTGGTGTTGGCGGTAGCGACCGGCGCTCTGGCCGAACCGGGGACGCCTGTCCACTTCAGCGGGATAATCAACGACTATTCGCCCTCAAACGTCATGCCGATGGGTCCGTGGGAGATCCGCGGCCAGTGGACCTTGACGTTGAACCCAGAAACCGGCAAGGCGGATTTTTCAGCGGCCCTAAACATGGAGCGTTCCGATTATTGGGTATCGACAAACTTTCAAGACCCCACTAATCCTTCACTCCGAAGTGCGCATACTCACCACATCACGATTAAGGGTGGCAGCGTCACGCCGATAAACGGTGGGTTCGAAGTGAGCGGTCCGATCACCATCACGAAAGACGGAAGCCCTGCGCCCTTTTCCCCGTCTGAGTTGCACGTCGACATCACCGGAGGAACAAGCCTAAAGTTTTCGAACATCACGTTGATGTTCCAAGGCGACGCTAAGAGTGCCATTGTACATTTTGGAACGCAGGCTATCCACGGCGTCGTTCGCAAGACAAGTGGTGCCCAGCCGGACAATGATGCACAATAAGTAAGCGGTGGCGCGGATACGATCGGGGCGGAGATGTCCGCCCCACTTTCCTTCTCTAGCAGGCAACTTTTTCCTGTAAGGCACGCCTTCATTCATTTGGGATTCCTCCGTGGGCTGTATCGCGAGCTGTTTGTCGGTTACTGGAAGCCGAGCCGACACCTATTACGATTCGTAACCTTTGCGGGATTCGGGATGCGAAGGGAGGGCCCAATCTAAAATAATTCACGCGAGCACAGAAGTGCTATCATTCCGCCATCGGGTGCTGTCGAAGGACTGAAGGAGCCGAACAAAGTGAGCGGGAATTTGAGGCTGAGGTTCGCGGTAGGTCTTCTCGCTGGTCTGACCGTTTCGCTTGGCGCGATGGCCCAAGGAACCCGCACCCCCATCGTCAGCGCGATGGATCCTAATAGTATAGGTGTGCAACCAACAAATGAGGGAGGGTCGGCGACCCTCATGATTTACCTCCGGGACGAGTACGGCGGCAGCCCGGCGACACCACCTATTTTCACCGTCAGTTCACTCACTTTTAATTCCTCGAACGTTGCTCCGCCGCGGCCGCTCGAAGGGGGATGGGTTCTGACAGGACTCCGCCCGGGCGACGAGTACGATATTGAAGTTTCGGTTTCCGGCTACAAGGTTGCACATCAAACCGTGATGGTGCCCAACGGGGGCTCGAACGGCAACATCACCGTAAATGCGATTATTTATATAAAGCCGGCCAACGAGGCAGACCAACCCGTGCTTCCTTCGGGGCCGATTCTCGCGCCGCGAGCAGAGAAGGAAGTGCAGCACGCTCTGAAAGACCTCCGTGAGAACAAACTTCCTTCGGCACAGAATCATTTGGGAAAAGCGCTGGAGATGGCTCCCGCAAATCCTTTTGTAAATTATCTGATGGGCATGTGCTATCTGCGTATGAATAAATTGCCTGAGGCCAAGGCCAGTCTGGAGAAATCCGTATCGATAGATCCGAAAGGGTCGGCAGCGCTGCTCGCTTTGGGGATGCTGCGCTACCGCGAATCCGATTATCCGGGAGCGATTCAACTTCTCGGACAAGCCGTGGAGTTGGATGCCACTGCGTGGAAAGCGGACTGGATGCTGGCGAGTTCGTATCTGCATGAAGGTAATTTCGAAAAAGCACGTGACTATTCCGAGAAAGCATTGAAGTCCGGGAAAGAGGGCGCCGCTCCCGTAGAACTGCTTTTGGGCGAGGCGCTAGCTGGCTTGGGCGAGCGCGAGAAGGCGATCGCCGCGTTCGAAGCCTTCTTGAAGGCCTACCCCCGCGATCCAAGCGTGGCGCAGGTGCACGAGTGGATCGCAACCTTGCAGAAGGAACCCGCGGTTTCTGGCAAACCTAGTGTTGCGAACGTGGCGGAACTGTCTGTTTCTACGCCGACGAACCCGCCTGCAAATTCCTCCGCATCTCTTTCAGCTTTGCGCGGGCCGCTGCCCGCACCGGCGGTGGAGCTTCCGCCTAAAGACGATTGGGCGCCTCCAGATATCGATTCGATGAGTCCGCCGGTTGTTTCCGCAGCCGCGTGCTCGTTGCCGAACATAATGGCGGCGACCAAGAAGAGTTCCGAAGAATTGGTCAGCGATCTGGCAAAATTCTCCGCAATGGAGGAATACGAATCCGTCGAAATTAAAAGGAACGAACAGTTGGAAACGCCGGAAACACGCGAGTTCAACTACCTAGTAATGGTGGACAACTCTGGACAGCGCTTCCCTCAAGTAACGGAATTTCGGACGCAACTCAAAGGCACGAGTGTGCCGGAAGGATCAATCGAGGACGTCTCCGCTCCAGTGCTTGCGCTGGCTTTTCATCCAGACTTCCGCAACGATTTCAATTGGAAGTGCGAAGGGCTCGGCGCGTGGAATAACCAGCCGGCGTGGGTGGTTCATTTCGAGCAACGTTCAGATGTCCCAACGAGCCGCCTTCAAAGCTTTGACGCTCCGACGGGAGCAGCGCTGCTTCCGCTGAAAGGCCGCGCATGGATCTCCAGAAGCGGCGGACATGTGATTCACTTGGAAACGGATATGGCGAGGCCCGTGAAAACGATCGACCTGAAGCGCGAGCATTTTGCAATCGACTACCAGCCGGTCGCGTTTCACAAACACAAGGTGACACTGTGGTTGCCCGAGAATGTGGATGTTTACCTTCAATATCAGGGGCATTATCTGCACCACTACCACCACTTCAGTCAGTTCCAACTTTTCTGGGTCGGCGAGACGCAGAAGATCGAACAGCCGAAGGAAGCCACACAGCAACCGTAAATTCTCTTTGAAATTTATTTAGGCGGGGAGCGGTAGGCTCTGCGGTTTCGGCATGGCGGCGGCCATGGAAACGAGAAGAGTCCTCAGGCGCGAGCGATCTTCGAGGTCCATCCCGACCATTTCCACACCGGCTTGATTGGGCTGCGCAAACCTGACCAGAACGTCCAAGTGAATCGGATGTTTGCCGGGCGAAATCTGCAGATTGGCTGCGGTGCCGACGGAAAGCTGAAAATCTCCGCTAAGCAGCCCACCCTCAAGGCTGAGGATTTGAACAGCAGGCTGATAGGTGCCGCGCTTCGATTGAATCACGGCGGGGACAGGCTGAGTCATCGTGACGCGAGGATAGCGGCGATAGCGTACGAAATCGCGGTCGCGACGCGCGTCGAGAGGCGCGAGGCTAAGCATGTGAGGATCGAGGCCCGATTCGGCGAGCAAGTTCCGAGCGTGCTCGGGCTCGAGTTTTTCGAGTGCCTGGGCTGCAGCGAGGCGCATCTCGCTGGGATAGGCCCAGCGCCAGGCGCGGCGTCCTTCGATAAGGCGCATGAGGTGCATCGTGGTCTCAGGTGCGCGAAGGCGGCCGAGAGCCTCAATGGCCTTGACGCGCAAAAATTCGGAACTGCTTTTAAGGAGATCGCCGTCGGCGAGACGCACCAGGTCGGCCGCGACGCTGGCATCTCCACACATTCCAATTTCATCAAGCGCCATCGGCAAAATCATTTGATCCATGCGTTCGACGATACTCATCAACATGCGGCCGCGCTCAGGAGCGGCAGCGATCGAAAGCTGGCGCAGAACTTCGTCATGATTAGCGATCTGGCCCGCCTGGATTTTCGCTGGCAGCAATGCTTCCACGCAGGCGGGATTAAGCCGGCTCAACAGGCCTAGAACACCGATGCCGTTTGCCGGCGGAGCATTTTCGAGCGTGTGACATAAATATTCCTGAGCCGGTTTGCCGAGCGCGCGCGCCATTGCGACGACTTGCTCGCGTTCGCCGGAACGCGTGACGCGCATCAGGCGGTTGGCAAGCTGATCGGCGGCTGCGTGCGGAACATGGCGCAACACTTCGATTAGTTCGGTGCGCAGGACTTCGCTCTTCAGCCCTTTTTCGATGAAACCCGGGATGCGGTTCTTAATCCCAATGCGCGGTCGCAGAGTGTGCGCGGAGTTTGGCTGCGACTTGTCCAGAATTGCCAGCGTGTCAAAGGCCTGGCGGAGCGCTGGGAACAGAGTTTGCTCGGCGGCGACCTGGCTGAAACGCACGAATGCGCCGTTGAGCAAATCGCGCACCTCAGAATCGCGTTCGACGGCCAACTGTTCGCCGAGGATCCGCACAGCTTCGTGCAAACGCTGACCCGACGCGCGCGCGTATTGTTCGGCCATCTGCGCGAGTCCCATGGCGGATTTTTTTCGCGCTTCCGGTTCGCAATCGCGGACACATTTCACATACTGCGTCAGGATTTTGTCGGCGGCTGCGAAGTCGGGAATGCGAAAGAGATTATCGACTGATTGTTGCACGCACTCTGGCGGCAAGCACCAGCTCTCCGACGAGAGCAGAACAGTTTGCTTCTCGGATTCCGGAACGGAGGACCAAAAACGGCGGTCGAGAGCATCCACGGGAATCTCGGCATGGGAGTTCAGCGAATGCCCAGCCTTCGATGTCTTGTGGCCGCGCGCGTGGAGAATTTCGCGCAGCGGCGCGAGAGGTACGGCGAAGGTTTCCAGCAATGACCGCACGGCGTTCGCTTCCAAATTGCCACGGTGAAAGTTTTCGAGCGCGTAACGCACGGCGAGGCCCTCGGCGAGATGAAGAATCGCGGCGGCGTCCAATTTTGTTGAAGGCTGCGCGGCGTGCATCTCCGCGAGGGCTTCACGCAAAACCGCGCGCGACGAAGGAGGGAGACTTGCGATGCGCCGCTTCCATTCCGAAGCATCGGCAGCGCCGGGATGTTTGGGTCTATGCGCGGCTTTGCCCAAATTGGCGGCGAACTGCAATAGCGAGCGCATTTCTTGTTCGGAATGCGTATAGGCGAGTGAACTGTTTTCGGAGAGGTGAGCCGTGCCGACAAGCTCTTCTCCGAAATGATAACCGGAACTCGAACCGTTCCCGGAGTGTTCGGCCGCGGCAATCAGTTCGACGAGTTTTCCGGAATCATGCAGCCAGTCGTGCGAATCTTCCGCGTGATTGCCGGAAATGCGAGCGGCGACGGCAGACGCAGGGAGTTCGGCTTCGCGAGCGATGAAGCGAAGCTGATTGACGCGAATCCCGGACTCGGAACCTTCGCCCAGCGCAGATTTCAAGCGTCTGGCAAGATGCGACGGCTTGAGCGCCGCCGCCGAGAACGTCTTCACGAAAAGCGAGAACGAGCCACGGCTGAGGCCCGGCGTGAAGCCAATACTGCCAATATTCGCCTTGGTGAGCAATTGCGCGAGGCTGTGTTCGGTGGCGGTGGATTCGACCAGAACGCCATCGATCAGAAGCTCTGTCCCAGAGACTCCCAGAAGAACCCCAGTAGGTCCAGCCGCGTCGAGCGCAGCGTATAAATCGTTCCAGGCGTATTCCATCTGGGCTGTGGTGCGGGCGTGGTGCAAACCGTAGAATCGAGCGAACTTCAACAGCAGGTTCAGGCTATGAACGAAAGTCCCCGTAACGGGACTCAAAGTGTCGCTAGAGCTGGGCATCGGACCTCGGAATTTCTGGTTAATATGGT
>DASRQP010000066.1:0-2471 GCA_035696585.1 Candidatus Acidiferrales bacterium
CTGCCATTTCTGAATCCGCTGCTTGCAAGTGCAACTCTGGTGCCAATGCGTTTTCTTGACTCATCCACACGCTACTTCTTCGCGCTTCCATAGCCGCGGTCGCGAAGTTTTTGCCGCGCGACTTGGCGATCATCGAAATCGATCGTTCCTTCTTTCAAAACTTGATACGTCTCGTGGCCTTTGCCAGCGAGCAGCACAATGTCTCCCGGCCGCGCCTGATCGAGCGCGATTTCGATGGCTTTGCCGCGGTCCGCTTCGACGTGATATTTCTTGCCCGCTTTTTGCAAGCCGACGAGCACGTCGTTGATAATTCGCAACGGGTCTTCGCTACGCGGATTGTCGCTGGTGAGCACGACCACGTCGCTCAAGTTTCCGGCCGCTTCGCCCATCAACGGGCGCTTGGTGCGATCGCGATCTCCGCCCGCGCCGAATACCGTGATGATGCGATTTTCTGGACAGAGTTCGCGTGCCGTGGAAATCAAATTGCGCAGAGCGTCGTCCGTGTGCGCGTAATCGACAATCACCAGGAACGGCTGGCCCTCCGCGATGCGCTCGAATCGGCCGGGAACGCTTTCGAGTTCGCGGATTCCGCGCTCAATCGCGGCATTTGGAATTTCGAGCGCGATACCCGCGCCAACCGCCGCCAGAATGTTGTAAACGTTTATTTTTCCGACGAGTTTCGATTGCACTTCGATTTTTCCCGCGGGCATTTGCGCCGTGAATTCGAGTCCGGAAAACGCGAGCTGGTATTTCTTCGTAGTGATTTGCGCGCCATTTTTCAAGCCATAGGTCAACGTCCGCGCGGCCAAGCCTTCGAGTTGGTGCCCGTAAGGATCATCCGTGTTCACGATAGCGACATCCGCAGGGCCCGCGCCCGTACCTTCCAACAGGCGGCGCTTGGCGGCAAAATATTCTTCGAAAATCTTGTGATAATCGAGATGGTCGCGCGTGAGATTCGTGAACACAGCCGCGGCGAAATGGCATCCCCACAAACGGTCCATGGCCAGCGCGTGCGAACTTGTTTCCATCACGACGGCGGAGCCGCCTTCGTCGCGTATCTCCGCGAACATTTGCTGAAGATCGAGCGACTCGGGCGTGGTGTTAATCGCGTCGCGGCTGGCACGCGGAGTGCGATATCCGATGGTGCCGATCAGGCCGGTTTTCTTCTTCGCTGCGCGCAGGATCGAATCGATCAAGTAGGTCGTCGTCGTTTTTCCGTTCGTTCCAGTGACGCCGACGAGTTGCAGCGCGTTCGCGGGCTGGCCGTAGAATTTCGCGCTAACAGCCGCTAACACGCGCCGCTGCGCTCCCGGAAGAATTTCGACCCATGCGATATTTTCCGCGATCCCATTGGGACGTTTCTGTTCGCTGGCAACAGCAATCGCGCCGCGCTTCAGAGCATCCGGCACGTAACGATTGCCGTCCTCTTTTTCGCCTTGCAGCGCGAAAAACAGCGTGCCGGGCGCGACTTTGCGGCTGTCGTAAGCGACAGCGCGAATCTCCGCATCGACGGCCCCGTTCACCGTGCCGATTTCAGCGCCCGAGAATAATTCCTTGAGATTCATTTCCGATTCAATCAGAGCCTGTCCCCCACGCCGTGACTTCAAATTCGTTCCATCCCTTTGGATGCGACTACACCCTTGTGTTAGTTGCTGCCGCCAGCGGCGCCCGTTGCAGCGTCACTGCTGCGGCCAAAATGGACCATCACTTTCGTGCCCGGCAGAACTTTTGTTCCCGCGTCCGGACTTTGATCGAGAGCAATTCCATCGCCAACCAGAATTGGCTGCAAGCCCAGGTGCGAACACGCTTCCGTGACTCCACGAACACTCCGGCCGATGAGCTTCGGCACGGTGACTGTCTGCCCTTCCGCGATGGCGACCGTCGACGATTCCGGAACAGTAGCGATGTCGGCGGCGGGCAGCGGCATCGACCGCGCCGCTCGTTTCGCTTTCTTTGCGAAATTCGCGTCGAATTGCGTGTCGAAGGAAGGCTGCCGCGTTCGTTGCCGCAACGACGCCTTCTCCAGATTGGGCAGCTCCGGCATGTCGTGCGGCACGTTCATGTACGAGAGCACTTGCTCAGCGACTTCTTTGAAGACAGGGCCTGCAGTCGGTCCGCCTTCGTGGCCACCAACTGGCGAATCGAGATTCACAAGAATTGTGACGACCGGATTATTCACCGGCGCATAGCCGATGAACGACGCGTTGTAATTTGTTTTCGAATAGCGGCCCGTTGCGGGATCGATTTTCTGCGCCGTGCCCGTCTTTCCTGCCGCAGTGTAGCCAAACGGCTGCGCGGGAACCCCCGTTCCAACCAGCACAACTTGTTCCATTATTTCGCGGACGGTGGCCGCTGTTTGTTCATCAATCACGCGGCGCGGATCGGGATCGCCTTGCATCACGATTTGGTTTCCGTGAAGCACTTCGTGAATAATCTGCGGGCGACGCAAAGTGCCGCCATTGGCAATCGCG
>DASRQP010000067.1:0-1925 GCA_035696585.1 Candidatus Acidiferrales bacterium
CGCTTCGATTCCGCCCACGCCCCAGCCGAACACGCCCAGGCCGTTGACCATCGTCGTGTGCGAATCCGGTCCGACCAGCGAATCGGGATACGCCCACTGTTTGCCATCCGCTTCCCGGCGGAAAACAACGCGCGATAAATATTCCAGATTCACCTGATGGCATATCCCGGTGTCCGGTGGCACAACTTTGAAATTGTGGAAGCTGTTCTGCCCCCAGCGAAGCAGCGCGTAACGTTCAATATTGCGCATGAACTCGAGTTCGGCGTTAAACGCGAACGATTGCGCGGTCCCGAACTGATCGACCTGCACGGAATGGTCGATCACCAGTTCCGCCGGAAACAGCGGATTGATTTTTTTGGGGTCGCCGCCAAGTTTGCTCATCGCTTGGCGCATTGCCGCCAAGTCAACGATGGCCGGGACGCCGGTGAAGTCCTGCAGCAGCACGCGTGCGGGCAGGAACGAAATCTCTTTCGAGGGCTCTGCGGTTGGCTCCCAGTTTGCCACGGCGCGAATATCGTCCGCATGCACAAATTGTCCGTCTTCCTGCCGCAACAAATTTTCGAGCAGGATTTTCATTGAGAATGGCAGGCGCGAAATTCTTCCAGCGCCGGAACGCTCGATGGGCTCGAGACGGTAGACTTCAAAAGATTCGTTGCCAACTTTAAGCGTGGAACGCGTACTGAACGAGTTCTTCGAAAGGAAACCCATGACGCTCGCTCGACTCCTCTCCCGAACACTCTATGATAGCGCAATCGCGCGATTGTAATTTCTGGATTTTAGCGATCCGGGCCGGCACTCGGATTTGTGACTCTCCTCCGCGCATGCCATAATTTCAGAATTGCCGCGGCCATGAAAATAGTGCTCATTTCGACGTACGAGTTGGGAAGGCAGCCTTTCGGGCTGGCCTCGCCTGCGGCATGGTTGCGCCACATTGGGGCAGAAGTCGCGTGTCTCGATGTGTCACGGGAGCTATTTCGCGAGGAAGCAATCCGCGACGCGGCGCTTATCGCATTCTACGTTCCGATGCACACCGCGACGCGCCTCGCTGCCGAACTTCTAAAAACAATTCGGAAACTGAATTCTGACGCGCATATTTGTTTTTTTGGTCTTTACGCGCCGGTGAATGAGTCGTGGCTTCGCGCGCTTGGCGTGCAGACAATTCTCGGCGGCGAATTCGAGCAAGGGTTGACGGATCTCGCGAAAAGGATTTCAGCTGGCGGCACGACGGAGACGCAGTCTGAACCCGTTGTCTCACTCGCGCGGCAAAAATTCGCGGTTCCGGATCGCACGGGACTCGTCGCTCTGGATCAATACGCGAAGCTGGCGTTGCCGAACGGCGAAAAACGAACGGTCGGTTACACCGAGGCGAGCCGCGGGTGCAAACATCTGTGCCGCCACTGCCCCATCGTGCCCGTGTATAAGGGTGTTTTTCGCGTTGTTGACCGCGATGTCGTGCTTGCCGACATTCGCCAGCAAGTTGCCGCCGGCGCGCAGCACATCACCTTCGGCGATCCCGATTTTTTCAACGGCATCGGCCACGCAATGCCTCTCGTCGAGGCGCTGCACAACGAATTTCCGGAAATCACGTACGACGCGACAATCAAGGTCGAGCATCTGTTGAAGCATTCCGAATTCTTGCCGGTGCTGCGTCAGACCGGATGCCTGTTCGTTACGAGCGCCGTAGAATCAGTGGACGATCTAATTCTCGAAAAACTCGACAAGCATCATACGCGCGCCGATTTTTTGGACGTCGTCCGCCGCTTCCAAAAAATCGGCCTGACCTTGCAGCCCACGTTCTTGCCTTTTACGCCCTGGACGAGCCTCGAAAGCTACCTCGATCTCCTGGAAGTCTTGCGCGAAAACGGCCTCGTCGAAAATGTCGCGCCGATCCAGCTTGCGATTCGCCTTCTAATCCCCGCCGGTTC
>DASRQP010000068.1:0-8454 GCA_035696585.1 Candidatus Acidiferrales bacterium
ATTGTTTGAGGATTCAAGCGAGCGGCCCGGGCCGTAAGTTCGGTCCAATGCGAAGCGCGGGCGATTTCGCGATGATCGCCGCCCCCACTGTTGCTGGTTGAACATCGGTCGAGAGAATTATGCGCTAGACGCTCAACGAGATCATCGCGCGTGTTTCCCGGGACCATTCCGACGAGCGCCGCGACACCCTTGAAACTGGTTTTGAGGCTCATAATTTTGATGTCCTCCTCTAGTTCGCCCCTCAAATTCGGGGCCAAGTTCGCCTCGACTTCTGTCCGCACACTTCGGATCGATTTCATGGTTCGGCTTGCCTGGCAGCCGCCCCGATTGAATTGGCACGCATGCGTCCTGCGAGAATGCGATTGGCAGCAAGCTTCAGTTCCTCGACGAGAAACGGCTTGGCCAGAAATGGGAGCTGGCGCGATTTCAGAAATTCGACCGTGTGCGGTCCAAGTGTGTCTCCGGTGATAAAAAGAATGCGGTCGCGCGCGGGACTTTGCGTGCGCACAAGCGCGTCATAAAAGGCAGGGCCATCGAGGCGCGGCATGCGCAGATCGCAGATGATCAAATCGTAGCGGGAGCGCGCAAGCCGCGTAAGGCCTTCCTGACTGTCAAGAACGGCCTCGACTTTGTGGCCTTCCTCGCAGAGGACATCGCTGATCAGTTGCGCAACGGTGGGCTCGTCTTCCACCACGAGAACGCGGCCTGCGGACACCTCACCTGAGTTCGCCGAAGACTCGGCGGCTGCGGAAACAATGTCGGGAGGAATGGAGAGAAGCGGGATCTCGACCGTAAATTTCGCGCCGCCTGCAGGCAGGTTTTCAAAGGCAACGTCGCCGCCATGCTGTTCGACGATGCCATAGACGATCGAAAGGCTAAGGCCGGTTCCCAAGCCGGGCGGCTTGGTGGTGAAGAACGGGTCGAAGATGCGCGATGCGACTTCAGGAGGGATGCCCGGACCGTCGTCAGAGACCTCAATCAGGAGCCGGGATTCGTCGGTTTTTCGCGTGCGCAGTTGTATGCTGCCGCGTCCACGGCTTTCGAGGATGGCCTGCTCGGCATTGACCAGCAAGTTCAGCACCACCTGTTGAAGCTGGTGCGGATCCGCCAGAGTGGCGGGCAAGTCCGCGGCAAGCTCACAGCGAATCGCTATGTTCTCAATCTTCAATTCGTATCCGCGCAGGGCGACGGTGCGCTCGACAATCTCGTTCAAGTCCACACGCGTGCGTTCGGGTTGGGCCTGCCGAGCAAAGAATAATAGGTTTTTCACGATGCGCCGCGCGCGCTCCGCCTCTGCGAAGATCATTTTTACGTCGTCGTTTAGCGTTTCCGGCGCGCGCCCCAGGGCCAGTTGGGCGTAGCCCATAATCGAAGTCAGGGGATTATTGAGTTCGTGCGCGATTCCAGAAACCAACTGGCCGAGCGCGGCCATTTTTTCGGTTTGCACGAGCTTCGATTGAATGTGGCGCTGGTTCGTAATTTCCGAGTAAATCTCGAGCCAGCCCAGCGGCCGCCCTTCGTCATCCAGCACCGGGCGGGCGTGACGTTCGAAAACGCGCCGCGCTGGGCCCGCCCACTCGAGTTCGTCGTGAGTCGGGACGGTCGCGCCCGCGGCAAAGGATTTCCAGGGGGCGACAAACGCTGCCGGAACGCACAGAAGTGGATCGAGCAGACGCGCCAGATCGTCGATGCGTGCGAGGCTTGCCAAAACGCTGAGATCGAGGCCGAATAGCACTCCAAAATGAGCGTTCACAAAGCGAATTTGACCGTCGACTGCAATGAGCAGCGCGCCGGAGTGAACAGCATCGAGCACAGCGCGCAGTTCCGCTTCCAATTGCTTGAGTTGCAATTCTGGACTCGTCTCGTACAAACGATCAATCGATCCAGTCGGTGCGCCAGTTCCGGAGAGCGGACCAGACGAGAGTCTGTGCTTCTCCGTTGATCGAAACGGCTTCAGCCAGGAGTGACGCGTCATGCTCGATTCAACGTCCTGA
This sequence comes from Candidatus Acidiferrales bacterium, assembly GCA_035696585.1. GTDB lineage: Bacteria > Acidobacteriota > Terriglobia > Acidiferrales > UBA7541 > DAHUXN01. Next base: position 1,995 of record DASRQP010000068.1, read on the forward strand.
CTGCAGAATCAGATAACATGACAGGATCGCGGCGCCTGAAAAAATCAAAAGCTCAACTGCACGATGGACAAATCGTACGAGCCGGTATTTCCGAATATAGTTCAAGCTCAATCCCCTCTTGTTGCGCTGCGCGTTCACGTTTTCAGGAAGGCGCGTTCTTACAGATATTCATTTTTGTAAATGCACAATCGCTACCAATGCGCGGGAAGAGCGAAGTAATTGCGGTTCAGATGTTTACGGGCAGAGGGGAGATTCCATTCCTTAGGGTTATTCCCACTCCGAACTCGAATTATCCGCGTACGGGAAATGAAGAAGCGAGGGACGATAAATGGCCGTTGCGACGGGAAGGATTTTCGCAGCTTCGCAACAGAAATGCTGGACTGTACGGTTAGTTTCCGCCTAACTGGGATTCGTATTGCTTGAGCTTGCGGTAAAGGGTAGTTTTCCCGATCCCAAGCAAACGCGCGGCGAGTAGTTTGTCCCCACCGGATTCGCGCAAAGCGCGGAGAATGGCGCGCCTTTCGAGCTCCTCAAGAGAGACAAGTTCGTCGTTGGCAGGCATGGCATCCGTGCCGCCGTGGCTGGCGGCGTATTGCAAATTCGAGGGGAGGTCGCCGGAGTGGAGAATCGGCCCGGAGCCGAGCGCCACGGCACGCTCAATGGCATTCTCCAATTCGCGAACGTTCCCCGGCCAATCGTAGGCCGTGAGGCGCGTCAGTGCGTCTTCGGCGAGCGTTGGCAAAGGGCGTCCGGGATCGGCGAATTTTTCGAGGAATGACTGCACGAGCACGGGAATATCGCTCTTGCGCTCTCGCAGAGAGGGCAGCTTGATCTGTACAACGTTCAAGCGAAAAAACAAATCCTGCCGGAATTGTCCTGAACGAACAGCGGTCTCAAGGTCTTTGTTCGTCGCGGCGATCACGCGCACTTCGACCGAAACGCGGTCGTTCGAACCCACCGGCTTCACTTCGCGCGCTTGCAGCACGCGCAAGAGCTTGGATTGCATTTCGACGGGAAGGTTGCCGATTTCGTCGAGGAATAAGGTGCCGCCGTCGGCGCTTTCGATCAAGCCCTGCTTTGTGTGTATGGCTCCAGTAAAGGCCCCTTTGGCATAGCCGAAGAGTTCCGATTCAATCAACGTGGGAACCAACGCTGAGCAATCCACGGGAACAAATGGCTTCTGGCGGCGCACTCCCGAGAAATGAATCGAGCGAGCTACCAGTTCTTTGCCCGTGCCGCTTTCGCCGAGGATCAGTACGGGATAATTATGCTGGCTGACCTTTTCGATCAGCTTGTACACACGTTGCATTTTGGCGGATATGCCGATCAACTCTCCGTAACCGGGTCGCGTACGAAGCTGTTCGCGGAGGACGCGATTTTCCTGATCGAGCTCCTGCTCGCGAATCAGGCGCTGGAGCTTGCGGCGAAGCTCGTCAATGTGAAATGGCTTCGTAACGTAGTCGGTTGCGCCTAAACGCGTGGCTTCGACTGCAGTTTGTATCGTGCCGTACTGGGTGAGAACCAGAACGGAGACGTGTGGATAGTGCTCGCGTATGCGACGCAATAATTCGAGGCCGCCAAGCTGTGGCACTTTGAGGTCGGTGATGGCAATGTCAATGGGATACTGATCGAGTTCTTCGAGCGCCTGCTCGGTGGTGCTTGCCGTGCGGACTCGCAGACCGGATTCGACTGCAACATCGCTGCAAATTCGAAGAGTTGTCTCTTCGTCATCCACGATTAAAACCGTGGCAATCCCGGTCCGTTGACTTTGAGGGGTTTCTGGCGTCCCAAGCTCCGTTGTCATTAGTGCCTCACCGCCTGCGGCCTATAATTCCCATTGCGGGCGAGTATTGCTTTTGAAAGCACGCAAGGAACCACATACGGAAAGGTGCGTAACCAGTTATGGTCGCTGGACTTGCTGCGTGCAGACCCGGATGGATGGCAGGAAGACAGTTCCATGCTGGGAATGGATGTTATCCCACAGTAATAAAGTAATCAAGTAACTCTATTTGGATTCAAGCGCCTACCAAAATGGGACGATCTTGGTTACCGAAAAGGGAGAGACAGAGCAAGACCAGTCCAGCAGGCTGAAAGCGGCGTCCTCGGCGGAGATTGTCCGCCGAGGACGCAATGAATGAGAGATTATTGGGCCCCGACGGTCACCGATCGGCTTAAACGAAATGTCAGATGCGATTCAGCGGGCAAGGAAATCTCTTTCTTGCCAGTCAGGGCTGCACCGGCCGTGCCTGCACCAGCGCCAGCACCTGCGCCTATGGCTGCGCCCTTGCCGCCTCCTGCAATTCCGCCGATCAGGGCACCAAGCGCCGAACCGCCGCCAATGGCAACGACGTCGCGTTTCTTGTGGGACTTGCCCTCCAATGTGACTGGATGCGTGTTGACATCCACCCACGACCCGCCTGCCTGAATACGCGTGATGGCGACGCTCAGAAACGCGGGTTTGGATAAGCGCCCGGATGAACGGGCCTCAACCACAGTTCCCCGCACGCGAGCGTCGCGAGGCACGACCTCGGTGCCACCAACGAGAATGGGCCGGGAAAGTGTTCCTTCAAACGAGTCTCCCGACTGGCTGGTTCCAGTGTCGATCGTGGTGCCGAGAGTTACATGTAGCTCGGTTCCGGCCGGAATTGTGACGGACTGGGGAGTTTCGGCTGAAGAGCCTCCCGCACTGGAAGAAGCTGGCTGGCCACCGTTCGCGCTGTTAGCGTTGCTGCCGTTTCCTGAACAACCCGCTGAGCACAGAGCCGCCGAGACAACTAGAGCAAAGGGGAGTAATGAATAATTCCGGTTTTTCAAATCACACCTCCGAGTCTTGAATGGCAATTTCGATTCCAGAATAACCCCCAACTAAACTCTTTTCCCTGAATAGGATAGGCAGTCTTGCGGAATGAATTAACAGTGCAGAAATTTCCTGTGCGGGCAAAAGTGCCCAAACGCTCGGCGCCGCAGCGCCCGTTTGGCGTTCCATCGCTTGGCTTTCACGCATCCTTACTGTAGATTAAATTTCTTGATGGCAAGTCACGCTCCATTTTCGCAACGTATCCTGATCGTCGAAGACGAGGAGAACGCCCGCAAGGGCTACGAAGCCCTGCTTCATAAGTGGGGCTGCCAAATCCTCGGAGTTGGCAGCGCCGAGGATGGTCTAGCGAAGTTTTCCGAATTCCAGCCCGCCGTGGTGCTGGCGGACGTCGAACTTCCGGGCATGAACGGCCTCGAGTTACTCGCCGAACTGCACGAACATGCCCCGGAGACGCCTGTAATCATCATCACTGGACGCGGCACGGACGAGCGCGCCGTGCAAGCAATCGAGGCGGGAGCATTTTGGTACATCGAGAAACCTCTCAAGCCCCCGGTGCTTCGTTCACTGCTCGACCGCGCCATGGGCAAGGCACGCGATCGGCGGCAAGTTGCGGCACTCACACGCCAGTTGCGAGACGCGGGCCACCTGGGCGAATTGGTTGGCGCGTCGAAAACAATGTCGGAAGTGATGCGGCAGGTGGAAACTGCCGCGCCGTCGACGGCATCGGTGCTCATCACTGGTGAAACCGGCTCAGGCAAGGAAGTGGTCGCGCGCACGATCCACGCGCTGTCGCCGCGCGCCAATCAACCGTTCGTGGCCATCAATTGCTCCGCGATTCCCGAATCGCTGATGGAAAGCGAAATCTTTGGCCACGAGAAAGGCGCGTTCACCGGCGCGGCGGAACGGAGACTGGGCTGTTTTGAATTGGCGGATGGCGGGACGCTGCTTCTCGATGAAATCGGTGAAATGCCGGCGCAAACACAAGCCAAACTCCTGCGCGTGCTGGAAGATCATAAAGTAAGAAGAATCGGCAGCAAAGTCGAAACGCCGGTGGATGTTCGCGTGCTGGCGGCGACGAACAAAGATCCGCAGCAAGCCGTGGCGCAAGGGCTACTGCGTCAGGACCTGTTTTTCCGCCTCAACGTGTTTCACATTCATCTGCCGCCGTTGCGCGAGCACAAAGACGATCTGGCACCTCTCACCGAGCAATTGCTCGCTGACATCAATCACAAGCACGGCCGGAACGCGCCCGGCGTCAATACGGAAGTGATGGAATTATTCAAGGCGTATCCGTGGCCGGGGAACGTGCGCGAGTTGCGCAACGTGCTGGAACGCGCGGCCATCGCGTGCGACCGGGGTCCGATTGGCCGCCAACACTTGCCTGATGATTTCGCGCGCGGACCTGTGGCACAGTCGAGCGAACTTTCCGGCTTGCGCTTTCCGCCCGGCACTACGGTGGAAGCTGCGGAACGCGAGCTGATTATCCAAACGCTGGGCGCCACGAATCAGAACAAGACGCGCGCCGCCGAGCTTCTGGGCATCAGCCTGAAAACACTTCACAACAAGCTTAAGGAGTACGAGGCCTCACGCCAAAATGTCGCTAAGCCTGAAAAATAAGTTCACGCTGGCGACGGCACTTTTGGTTCTTATTGTCGTCGCGCTGGTCTCCGGTTTGTACGTAGCGAGACTCACACGGCAGGTGATCACGCAGGCGAACGACCGGGCGCAATTTGTGCTGCAACAGGTGTTCGTATCGGCGCAGAACGCCTTGCGCGAAGCAGCGGAAAATGGAGCGACTCCGGTATCCTCCAGCCCGGATGATATTCACGACTATATCCAGCGTACGCTCGAACAAAATCGCGGCCTATCGGCGCTGATCGAGTCGGACATGAGCTTCTCGCCGACGATTTACGAAATCACAATCAGCGATGCCGATGGGGCCGCCATGATCTCCAGCGATGCTTCCTTGACCGGCAAACCTGTTCCACAGCGGCCCCATCTTTCGCTACTTGTGCATGCGAGCTTCTTGAATCAGCTGCGGATTCTGAACGGCCCTCCGCGCGTGTATGAATTGACGCTGCCATTCGTTACCACAGGGAACCAGCCCTTCGGGAATATTCACGTGGCGCTCGCTTCGGCCCTGCTCCGCGACGAAATCTGGCCGGGACTGCATTCGGCCGCGTGGCTGGCGCTGGCCGCGGTGCTGCTTTCGACTTTATTTGCTGCGTTCGTCAGCCAAGTCGCTCTGGCGCCTTTGTCGCGGATTTCGGCGCAATTGGATCGCATCTCGGCTGGCGAATTCGATCTGGAGCCGGTCACACAGGCCGGTGAACTGGGGCAAGTGTCGAACAAGATCAGCCGCATCGGGCAGCAACTGCGCGACGTCCGCGAGATTTTCAGCACATTGCGCGAAAACATGAATCAGATCATGGCGGGGCTTGAGGATGGCCTGCTGCTGTTCAATGCGGAGGGGCGCGCCGTGCTGGTAAGTCCTTCGGCGGAAAAATTCATTGATGTGGATTCGGAAAATTTGCTTGGTCGCAAGATCGAGGAGATATTTCCGCCAGGCCACCCGCTCGCGCTTGCCCTGCACATTGGCCGGAACGGCGAGGTCGCAGCCGAGGGAGTCGAACCGGTGGAAGTGGAAATCGCGGGCGAACACGGAACGCGGCGCGTGGGCGCGAGCATCCAGACCATCCAGGAAGACGGCGCACGCATGGGAATGCTCGTCTCACTGCGCGATCTGGAATCGCTCGAGCGCCTCGGGTCGCAATTGCAAGTGTCGGAAAGGCTCGCGGCTCTGGGACGCGTTACCGCAGGCGTGGCGCACGAAGTGAAAAATCCGCTGAACTCCATGCGCGTGTGGCTGGAAGTGCTGAAGGCCAATCTGCCGATCGATCCCGAAACGCAGCAAGCCGCGAAAATGCTGGACACGGAAATTGATCGCCTTGACAGGGTGGTAAAAACATTCCTGGAATTCAGCCGTCCCGTCGAATTGGAACGTGAGGACGTAAATCTGCCCGAGCTGATCGAGAGCGTTCTCGCCAGCGCCAAGCCCGGAATCACGCGGGCAGGCGTAACTCTGGTGAAGGAGATCCCCGCATCGTTTCCGCTGATCGAACTGGATAAGAGACTGATCGAGCAGTCGATTCTCAATTTGGTGCTGAACGCGTGCGAGTGTATGACGGCCGGAGGGCAACTGACCGTGACTCTGGACCGCCTGGGTGACATGGCCGAAATTCGCGTGGGCGATACGGGACCCGGTATCGCGCCCGAAAATCGCGCGAAAATCTTTCAGCTCTTTTTTACCACCCGAAAAGGCGGGACCGGGCTTGGACTTGCGAACACATTCCGATTTGTGCAATTGCACAACGGTTCGATAGAATTTGATACAGAGGCCGGACGCGGCACGACGTTTCGGATTGAACTGCCACTGACGCGCATCACGAGCCCGGCATCTAATTTACGAGATTACGGCCAGCCGTTTGCGCGGCAGACATAATCGCAAATGAGCCACCCAGCCAAAAATCGTGCCTCGAACAAGCCCGCGGCCGCGTCGCGGAATACCGCATTCTTGACGTGCATGGTCGCGGCGAGTCTGACAATTTTCACTTGCGGCTGCATGGGCCACAAAGTGCGCGC
>DASRQP010000069.1:0-4097 GCA_035696585.1 Candidatus Acidiferrales bacterium
CGACCAACCCGAATTCGTTGAACCGCAAAACCTTTGAGGGAGCGCGATCGGCCTTCAATGCTTCCTCGAGCGCGGCCATTACTTTTTCTCGATTCCGGCGCTCTTCCATGTCGATGAAGTCGATGATGATGATGCCGCCCAAGTCGCGCAGACGTATCTGCCGGACGATTTCCTTGATGGCTTCGACGTTCGTGCGGACGATCGTGTCTTCCAGGCGATTGGAGCCGCGCCCAACGAACTTGCCCGTGTTCACGTCGATGGCCACGAGGGCCTCGGTGTGGTTGATGACGATGTATCCGCCCGATTTGAGCCACACTTTCGGCCGCAAGCCTTTGTCGATTTCCTGCTGAATGCCGAATTCCTCGAAAATCGGCGAGGATTTTGTGAACAGCTTCACGCGATTGGCGAGCTGCGGCTGGAAGCGGCTGACGAATTCCAGCACTTTCGTGTACTCCTCTTCGGAATCCACCCAGATTGCGGTGTAATCGGAGCTCAAGTAGTCGCGCAAAATTCTCTCGACGAGGTTCAAGTCGCGATGCAACAGCGAAGGCGCCTTTCTTTGTTCTCCGCGCTCTTTGATCTCCGCCCACGTTTTGGTTAAAAAGTGAACGTCGGCGCGAACTTCGTCCGGCGATGCTGCCGCCGCTGCTGTACGCACGATAAACCCACCACCCGCTGCGCCCTTGGCTTCCGTAACGAGATGGCGGAGGCGCGAGCGCTCTTCCGCTGAAGCGATCTTCCGCGACACTCCGGTGTGATCGAGCGTGGGCATGTAAACCAGAAAGCGTCCGGGCAGCGCGACGTGGCTGGTGATGCGCGCGCCTTTCTTGCCGAGCGGCTCCTTCGCGATTTGAACGATGATTTCCTGTCCGGCTTTCAATAAATCGGAAATAAGCTGGGTCCGTTTGGGCTGGCCGCGGTGATGGCCACCATGTCCGCCGCGGAAGGGCTTGCGCCCACGGCCGCGGTCACGATCTTTGCCGCCGCGCCGCATGGGCCGCTGCATCCGGGCGCGAAAATCGCCGCTGACGCGAGCTTGCATGGGCTGTGTTTGCGTGTCACTTCCTGCCGCCGCCATTGCATCGTGAGGCGTTTCTTCACTGCCACCCAATTCAATAGCTTCGGCTGCAGCTTCCGCATCCGCTTCGCTCACTTCGGCGGCAATGCCGTGCGCTTCCGCCTCGTCGTCATCGGTGGTCTCGCTCGCACCATCGTTCTCGTCCGGCTCATCGGCATCGCCATGGGCTTCGGCATGGCCTTGCTCAGTGGATTGTTCCACCGAACCGTTCTGATTTTCACCGTGATATTCCAAACCGGTCGACTCGGCAGCGCGGGCTTCTTCCGCGTCGCGTTCGGCTTCCTCCTGTTGTGCTTCAGCGACTTGCTCGGCGAGCGCGGTCGCTTCCTCTTCTGTTAGTTCCGCGTGATGCGTCTCAGGCGACTCGCTGAAAGTGGGAGCCGTTTCGGGTGGCGTCAGCGCCGCCGGGTCGCCCCTCTCTTCGGGAGCTTCCCGATTGAAGAATTCTTGAGACTGATCTTGAGACTGCATTTCTTCCGGCACTGCCGAAAATACCGTGCGGAGTTCTTCCTGGCTGGGTGTCTCGTGCGATTTCACTTTGGAGAGAGATTCTCCCGGCAGTGGCTCGAGGGAGGTCGCCCATCCCGTTTGCTGCCGATCGCCAGATTCTTCACGTTCGTGTCTGTGGTCAGGCCGATCATGTCGTGGGCGTCCGCGATCGCGGCCAAATCCGCGTCCGCGATCTCTTTCACCGCCGCGAGGAAATCGGGGGGTGTATGCGGCCCGAGTTTGTTCACTGTGTGTTTCCGGCGGAGCTTCCCCGGCGGATTGGATTTCGGGAGTATGCGTCGCTGCGGAACCCGCAGAATCGAGAGTGTTGCCGGGTTCTCTGTCATCAGCGGTTTCCGGAAGACTGATCGTATCAGCGGGCGAGTTTCCCGGTTCAAATGGCACCTGCTCTTCCGCGCGCGGCTCCACAGATGGCTCCGCGCTCACTGGCGTGGCTTTTATTACGGACAACGACTCGCCGGGCAACAGGACCGGCTCAAATGGCTCAACAGGTCCTTGTTGTTCGGCTGGCTCGTATGGGCGATGCGAAGCATATTTCGAAGCTGGTAGTTCGCGTCCATGACGTCCCGGACCACCGCGTCCGCGATCGCGCCCGCCGCCACCGGGGCGTCCGCGTCCACCGCGCCCGCGGTCTCTTCCAGCACCGCCGCCGCGTCCGTATCCACCGCGATCGTCGCGCGGCCTGCCTTCGTGCGAGGGCCGTCCGTGGAAACCTTCGCGACGTGGCACGTTGCCGAGGCCCGCAGCTGGCTCGGAGAGTGCGTTTCCGATGCCGATCGTTTCGCCTGGCAACAGAGCCACATCCGCGGGCTCGATGGCCCCCTGATCAGCGCCTGCAGGCGTGTACACCTGTCCGCCCTGATCCTCCATCTTTTGAACTTTTTCTTCGACCGTGTGGACGATATGGTCGAATTCCTCGAGTTCTTGCAGGAAGTCGGTGACGTAGAGGAAAGCGTCGCTATCGAGGCCAATGTCCACAAACGACGATTGCATGCCGGGAAGCACGCGTGTGACACGACCTTTGTAGATGCTGCCAACTAACGCAAATTCTTTTTCCCGTTCGACATAAATCTCACACAGTTGCCCGTCTTCGAGTATCGCGACCCGCGTCTCGTGCGGGTTCGCGGAAACCACCATCTCCTTCGCCATAAAAACTCCTCAGGGAGCATCGGCGCTCGGTCGCACGGTGCGTGAATGCACGCGAGTGTCCCGGCTCTGCCGGGGCGGTCCGGAGGGATACTTTTATTTTTGCGAAATGTTCCCTCATCCGATGAGTCCTAACTCCCCCGTATAATGTCCGGCGCGCAGCGCGCTGCCGGAGTACCAATTTTCTCTGCGCTCAGTTGACAAAGCGCTTCGTTCGCACGTTCATCACCAGGCCCAGAGCCAAAAATCCGAATATCGTTACCGAACCTCCGTAGCTCATGAATGGCAGAGGTATACCCGTCACTGGCATGTACCCTATCACCATCCCGGCATTTACGACTACGTGAAATGCAAGAATCGCCGCCACGCCCATGACCAAGTACATTCCCGCCCGGTCTTTGGCCTTCTGGGCGTTGTCCACCAATCGCAACAACAACGCCAAATACAGGAGCATGCAGATCAGCACGCCGAAAAACCCCTGCTCCTCTGCCAGAGCCGCCAAGATGAAGTCTGAGTACCGCACGGGCACAAAGCCCAACTGGTTCTGGCTGCCCTTGCCGAACCCCTTGCCCCAAAAGCCTCCGGAACCTACCGCGATTTCCGATTGCAGGATCTGGTAGCCGGCACCGCGCGGGCTCTCTTCCGGGTGCACGAAAGTTGCCAGGCGTTGCTTCTGATATGGTTTGAGGAAGTGCCCGTTCCATCCAACCCCGGCCACCAAGGCACCCAGCGCGAGCACCGCCACGGCATGCTTCCAATTGATCCCCGCCAGAAACGCTCCCACTATCGCCACCGGAATCAGGACCATCGCGGTCCCGAGGTCGGGCTGGAGCAAAATTAAACCCGCCGGAACTCCAACCAGCAAGCCAATCTTGGCTAAATCTGCAAGCGTCAATCGCTCTGTCCGCACTTCACCGAGGTAGCGAGCCAGCACGATAATTATAATCAACTTCGCCAGCTCTGACACCTGTAAAACGACGCCGCCCACTACAATCCAGCGGCGCGCGCCAAAACGCGTATGCCCCACGGCGAGCACGAGCAAGAGGGCCGCGAGTCCGACCATGTAGAGCAACGGCGACTGATCGAGGATTGCGTTGTAGTCGATGCGCGACAAGATGAGCATCCCCCCGAAGCCAATCCCGATCCACGTCAGCTGTTTCCACTGCATCCCGTGCAGAGCGCTACCGTGCGTCGAGGAGTAAATCTCCAGCAGCCCCACGAAGCAGATGGCCATGACGATAGTCAGCAGCCACCAGTCGAACTCGAAAGTGTGGGTTCTCTCGCTCATTGTCCTTGCGGAACTACCTTTGGAACTTGCGTCGTCGCTGCTCGAACTTTCGGAGCGGATTTTGCAGCCTCGAGC
>DASRQP010000070.1:0-6805 GCA_035696585.1 Candidatus Acidiferrales bacterium
TGATTCGCGTCCACGGCTGGACTCCTGCGGGCGTTACATCGGCCCACGTCTTTCCTCCATTACGCGTCACGTGAATCAGGCCGTCATCGGAGCCCGCCCAAATCGTGTTCTTATCCGCGGGAGACGGGGCGATGGTGAAAACCGTGCAATAGACATCCTCCAGGCGCCCGCCATTCTCGCGTGTCTTGTCATTTCGAGTCAGGTCAGGACTGATGGGCTGCCAACTTGCGCCCTGATCCGTAGACTTGAACACCACGTTTCCGCCCGCATAAATGACGCCAGGAGCAGCCGGCGTCTCCGCGATAGGGAAAGTCCACTGAAAGCGATATTTTTGCTGCGCACCGGTTCGCCCGCCCGGATAGTCCGGCCAGACGCTGATGTTTCTCGCGATGCCGGTCCGGCGATCAAAGCGCGTCAACAAGCCCCAGTACGCACCCGCGTAAATGATGTTTGAATCTTGCAAGTCCGGCAGAACATAGCCGCTCTCGCCGCCGCCGACTTCGTCGAAGGCTGGCGCCGACGCCGCTCCCGGCCCCGGGCCGCGTCCCGCCGCGGACGCATCGCTCGAAATGGAAACGGTAGTGTTGTCCTGCTGCGCGCCGTAAACGCGGTAGGGGAAGCTATTGTCGGCTCTGACGGTGTAAATCTGCGCCGTCGGTTGATTGTTCTCCGAACTCCAGCTTTTTCCCCCATCAAAGGTCACAGTCGCGCCGCCGTCATTTCCGTTCACCATTCGTTGATCGTCACGTGGATCAATCCAGAGGTCGTGATAATCGCCGTGTGGTGTCTGAATTCTTCCCCACGTTTTCCCGCCGTCCGTGGACTTGTAAAAGTCCTTGGAGGAAAAAGTGTAGACCGTGTCCAATTGCTGAGGATCGGCAAATATATGGCCGTAATAATACTGGCGGGAGTGCATTTCGAAACTGCCGTTGAGCAATCGCCACGACTTCCCGGCGTCATCGGAACGATAAATTCCGCCGTCTTCGCCGCCAATCGTCGCCCAAACTCGACGAGAGTCCATCGGAGAAACCGTCAGGCCAATCTTGCCCATGTCGGTTTTGGGAAGTCCGTCAGTCAGGCGCGTCCATGTATCGCCGCCGTCTGTGGTCTTGTAGATTCCGGAGCCTGACCCCACTTCATCGATGTCCCAGGGCATGCGAAGCACCTGCCACGTTGCCGCGTAGATCGTTCGAGGGTCATGAGGATCCGCGGCGAGGTCAACCGCTCCGGTCTTATCGTTGACGAAGAGAACTTTCTTCCAGGTTTGGCCGGCATCCCCGCTGCGGAACACGCCGCGCTCTTCATTCGGGCCGTAAGGATGGCCAACGGCAGCCACGTAGACCAGATCAGGATTTTGTGGATCGACGAGGACCTTCCCGATTTGGCTGCTGTCTCGCAGCCCGATGTTGCGCCACGTCTTGCCGGCGTCGGTGGATTTATACACGCCATCGCCGTGTGAAATGTTTGAACGCAAACATGCTTCGCCCATGCCAACGTAAATAATGCTGGGATCGGATTCGGAAACCGCGATGGAGCCTACTGAGCCCGTCTTGAAAAAGCGATCCGAGATCGGCGCCCACGTAATGCCTGCGTTCACCGTCTTCCACACGCCTCCGCCAGTGGCTCCCATGTAGTAGATGGAGCGATCATTCACGAGCCCCGCTACGGCGGTCACGCGTCCTCCGCGATCCGGCCCAATCGAGCGCCATTGGAGCGCCCTGTCAAAATTGAGGTTTTCTTGCGCGGCAAGCATGCGCGCTCCGGCAAGGATGAAAAACGCTGCTGCCAGAAGTGCGAGAGAACGCCGCGGATTCATGAGGGCTCCTTGGAAGAAATGAGAATCCAAATAGCGAAGTCTTTGCGGGGACTGAAATCGTCCGCGATTGCAAATCACCACGTGCCTCCGCGTTTACTGACCTCGGAGTTTCGCAATTTCCGTTTGCACCAACCGCCAGCGTGCCATCAACTGCCCACGTTTCGACTCGTAAGTATGAAAAACCTCGTACGTCTGCGCCGAAGGAGCGGAATCAGCGCTCTCGACCACGTTCATCAGATCCGCGTATTGAGCATCCAGTTCGATGGGATAAACGAGCGCAGCCCATCGCGTGACGGATGCGACTTGAATAAGCTGTCCTTCGATATCATCCATCTGCTGCTCGACGCCAGCGATGGTTTGCGATTGCGAAGGAACCGTGCTCTTTTGCGCGTCGAGGGTGGCCCGCGCGGCGCGAATGGCGTTTACGACGTTGTGCACTTCGGTGACGCGATCGCGAAGCTCCACGGCAAATTTGTACTGTTTCTCGAAATCCTCGGAGCTAATTTTCACGCGTGGGTCGGGCTTTACAAGAAGCGGCGCGGTATAGTCTGTTCCCGCGACAGTGAGTTTCACCTGATAGTTTCCGGGCGGTACCAACGGACCTCCACTCTGCGCTTCCATGATGACCATGCCTGGCACTGCTGTCGGTCCATCCAACCGGTAATTCCAAACGAACCGATTGAGGCCCGGCCGCGCCGAGAGCGACATAGTGCGCGCGGCTGCGCGGCCACCTCGAGCTTCGCTCCGCTCGCCCTGCTGCCCCCCGCTTGTGGCGTGATGCACCACTTGGCCGTGACTGTCCAAAATATCGAGCGCGACTGGACCTGAAGTCGTGGAATTCAGGTAGTAATCAATGACAGCTCCGCTGGGAGGATTTTGCCCGGTGTTTCTGCGGCCGCCCTGCCCGCCGCCGCCGAATCCCGCATGCTCCCGATACGCAACCGCCGGAGTAAACAAATGCGCAGGTTGCGATGCAATCGCCGGACTGGCTTCACGGAGCGGCGCGATGTTGTCGAGAACCCAAAATGCGCGTCCGTGAGTCGCAATCACTAAATCGTTGCCGTGAATGGCCGTGTCGTAGACGGGCACAACCGGAAGATTCAACTGAAGTGACTGCCAATTTGCGCCGTCGTCAAAGGAAACATAGACGCCGCGCTCCGTGCCCGCGTATAGCAGGCCCTTGCGCACCGGATCCGCGTGAACGGAATGCACGTAATCCTGAGTGCCAATTCCGTTGGTGATCGACGTCCAAGTCTTGCCGAAGTCCGTGGTCTTGAAAATCATGGGATGGAAATCGTCGGAAAAGTGCAGGTCGGCCGCAACGTAGGCGGTTCCCGCATTCCACGGCGAGGGTTCAATCAGGTTGACGCGCGACCACTCCGGCATCTGCTTCGGCGTGACGTTCGTCCAATGTTTCCCGCCGTCTTCCGTAACATGCACCAAACCGTCGTCGCTGCCAGCCCAAATGAGATCCTTTTGCACGGGGGATTCCGCGATCGCGTACACCGTGTCGTAATACTCGGCGCTGGAATTATCGGGAGTCAGCGGCTCCGGCGTGGAATGCTGCTTGCTCTTGTCGTTGCGCGTTAAGTCGGGGCTGATAATCGACCAACTCATTCCACCGTCGGCCGTCTTGAAGACCACTTCTCCGCCCAAGTAGAGGACGTTCGGATCGTGCGGCGATATCTGCATCGGCGCGGTCCATTGGAAACGATGCTTTACGTCCGAGGCAGGATGAGCGCGCGCGCCAAACCATGGAGCGATATCCTGAACCTGGCCGGTGTGCCCGTCGTAACGCGTGAAGTGGCCGTTATGGTCTCCGGCGAAAATAATTTCCGGGTCGCGCGGATCGGGACAGATAAAACCCGATTCGCCGCCGCCCACCGAATGCCAGTCATTTTCTCCAATGGACCCCGAATCTGTGCGGCTCCGGATGGCGACGCTTCCGCTATCTTGCTGCGAGCCATAAATGTAATAGTTGAATTCGTTGTCGGTGGTGACGTGATAAAACTCTGCGGTCGGCTGATTATTTTCCTGCGTCCAAGTAGCGCCGCCATTCGTAGTGATCGTTGCGCCACCGTCGTCGGCTTCAATCATGCGCTCTGGATTCGTGGGATCAATCCAAAGTTGGTGATTATCGGTGTGGTTCAATGGAAGCGTTTCGAAAGTGTGTCCTCCATCGGTGGAGCGGAAAAGGCCCACATCGAGCGAGTAAATCGTGTCCACGTTTTTCGGGTCGGCGTAGATGTGATTCTGATACCACGGCCGCACCCACAGGGGCTCGTCATTCACCATCTTCCAGTTTTCACCACCATCATTTGAGCTATAGATGGCGTTCACCTTGGCCTCGATAATCGCGTAAACGCGATTCGAGTCCGCGCCAGAGATTGCGATGCCGATTCTTCCGAGGATTCCGCCGGGAAGGCCGTGCCCTTCCAGGTGCCTCCAATTCGCGCCGCCGTCGGTGGACTTGTAAAGTCCGCTTCCGGGACCTCCGCTGATCATGCTGTAGGCGGTGCGGCGGACTTGATACATCGCGGCAAACATGATTTGCGGATTCTTGGGATCCGCCACCAGATCGGTAGCGCCGGTGTTGTCATCAACATAGAGAATTTTCTGCCAGGTCGCGCCGCCATCGGTGGAGTGAAACACGCCCCGCTCGCTGTTCGGACCAAACGCGTGTCCAACTGCAGCCACATAAACGTTGTTCGGGTCCGTGGGATTCACAAGGATGTTGGCGATGTGCTGCGTGTCGCGCAAACCGATGTTCGTCCACGTCTTGCCTGCATCGGTGGATTTATAGACGCCGTCGCCAAAAGTGATATCGTTGCGCAAACACTGCTCGCCCGTGCCCACGTAAATAATGTCGTGATTCGACGGGGCAATGGCGATGGCCCCGATGGACGAATTCGGCTCGCGATCAAAAATGGGATTCCACGTAAGGCCGCCATCCGTTGTTTTCCAGACGCCTCCGGCAGCCGCGCCGAAATAGTAAGTGTTTGGGTCGCCTGGAATGCCCGCTGCTGCTTCCGCTCGCCCTCCGCGAAACGGTCCCACCAGTCGCCAGCGCATACCGTCATACAGACTCGCAGGATAAGATTGCGCGAACGCTGCAATCGCAAGAAGCATTCCGGCAAACAGCGCAAGCAGCGAAGAACGAAACACGCGGCGAACACCAGCTTCGGTCATGTTTATCTTCCTTCCCCTCTTCAGAACAGTCGTTCTTTCAAATCGTCTGCCTTTGGCGCGATACGGTTCAGGGCGCGGGATTCTCAGGCGATTCCGGCGATGCGATGGCGCCGCCCCGGCTTTGGCCGCGTCTCCAAAAAAAATAGGCCGCCGTTAGAAACGCCAGCCACGGCAACCCGGAAAGAATCGTTGGGCGCATTCCGGGCACCCACCACGTTGTAATAATGATGCCCGAGATCAAGACAGCACCCAGAATCGAAGTGTACGGATATCCGATCATCCGCACCGGCAGGCGGCGTCCGCCGCGAGCTTTCCAAGCGCGACGAAAGAAAAGATGCGTTATGAAAATCATCACCCAGACGAACAGCCCTCCAAATAGCGCGATTCCAAACAAGTAAACGTAAGCGCTCGACGGATAGAGAATCGCGACCACCGTGGCGATAACAAGGCCCGTTGTCGACAACAGTAGAGCCGGCAACGGAACTCCTTTCCGCGTAACCCAGCCCAAGCGTCGGGGCGCGTACCCGCCGCGGGACAGCGAAAAAATCATTCGCGTGGCGAGGTAGAGGTCGCAGTTCATGCTGGAAAGAGCCGCAGTGAGAACCACGAAATTCATGACTTGAGTAGCGGCGGGTATCCTCATTAACCGGAAAACGCTGACGAAAGGACTGGCGGTGACGTTGGCGCCCGGTTGAATGCTCATCCAGGGCACCACTCCCACAAGAACAATCATGGAACCGATATAGAAAAGTATCAGCCGGAACACCATCCGGTGCATCGCTTTCGGCACAGCTTCGTCTGGCGTCTGCGCTTCACCCGCCGTTACCGCGACGACTTCCGTGCCGATGTAGCTGAAAATGACGAAACACATGGCCATCCAAACGCCAGTCCATCCATGAGCGAAGAATCCGCCACCAGTAGTGAAGTTCCGCAAGCCGGGGCTCGGCGCGGACGGCATGAGCCCGAACAAAACAACGATGCCAAACCCAATGAAGGCGAGAATCGCGACAACCTTGATCATCGCGAACCAATATTCGAACTCGCCAAAATTTCCGACGCCGCTCGCATTGACGATCACCAGCAACAACGAAAACAGAACGATCCATATCCATGGCGCAATCTGCGGAAACCACCACCGGCAATAGATCGCCACGGCCGTCGCTTCGCCGCCTATTGCAATGCACTGGCAAGCCCAGTAGGTGTAGCGAACCACGAAGCCAGCCCAGCGATTAACGTACAGTTCGGCATAAACGCCGAAGGAACCCGCTGTTGGGTGCGCGACGGCCATTTCCGAGAGCGTTCCCATCAGCAGCAGGGCCATGACGGCGCCGAGCAAGTAGCTCACAATCACCGCGGGACCCGCCGTATGCACAGCCAAAGAACTGCCAAGAAACAGGCCCGTGCCGATCGCTCCGCCGATGGCAATCATCGTCATCTGGCGTGTACTTAACGCTCGCGACAGGCCTCGCTCTTTGTCGAGAACGCCGTCGACGGCGACTTGATGGTTGAGTTCGGTCACTGTTCGTGCCAATTAATCTCGTTCCGGCCCACGAGCCCCGAGATCCGCGCTTATA
Organism: Candidatus Acidiferrales bacterium; assembly: GCA_035696585.1. Classification (GTDB taxonomy): domain Bacteria; phylum Acidobacteriota; class Terriglobia; order Acidiferrales; family UBA7541; genus DAHUXN01. The sequence continues at coordinate 6,580 of DASRQP010000070.1, forward strand.
CAGTCTGTTCCTCGTGCACCATGAGTTCAGAAAGTTTCTCGAGTGCTTCGAGCACCTGTCGTACGTCATCGAGCGTGTTGTGCACATGAAAGGAAATCCGCAGGCCATCATGACGTCCAGACACGACGATGTTCAGTTCCGCGAGCTTCGCAATCACCGCGTCCACGTTGCTCGATTGCAGCACGACGAGTGGTCCCACGCTATCCAAAGGCGTTTTCACGCGAAT
>DASRQP010000071.1:0-21560 GCA_035696585.1 Candidatus Acidiferrales bacterium
GGCCGAGGCGTATGTGTTGACCAAGGAAGAGGGCGGGCGGCACACGCCGTTCTTCACAGGTTACCGGCCGCAATTCTATTTTCGCACCACGGACGTGACGGGAGACGTGGCATTGCCGACCGGAGTTGAGATGGTGATGCCGGGCGACAATGTGGCGGTGGAAGTGAAACTGATCACTCCGGTGGCGCTGGAAAAGGGCTTGCGTTTCGCGATTCGCGAAGGCGGCCACACGGTCGGCGCCGGCGCCGTCACCGAGATACTCGAGTAAACATGTCAACCGGAGAAAAAATTCGCATTCGTTTGAAGGCTTACGACCACCGCATTCTCGATCAATCCACGCGCGAGATTGTGGAAACGGCGCGGCGCACGGGCGCGGAAGTAGCGGGCCCGATTCCTCTGCCGACGATTATCAATCGCTGGACCGTGTTGCGCTCGCCGCACGTTGACAAGAAATCACGCGAGCAGTTTGAGATGCGCACGCACAAGCGGCTGATTGATATTTTGAGTCCGACGCCGGACACGGTGGACGCGCTGATGAAACTCGACCTGCCGCCGGGCGTCGATGTGGAAATCAAGGCCTTCGGGCGCGAACACGCCACGAAGTGAAAGCGCGTTTTCCGTGCTCATCCTGAGCGAAAACGCCGCAGGTGGCGAGCGAAGGATCTGCTTTTAGTAAAGTAACTAAGGACGATTAAGATGGCAGTCAACGGAATCTTGGGAATCAAATTGGGGATGACGCAGGTGTTCGGCGACGACGGCGCGTCGATTCCGTGCACGGTGCTGCAAGCGGGCCCGTGCGTGGTCGTCGACCGGCGCACCAAGGACAAGCATGGTTACGACGCGGTGCAATTGGGCTTGGTGGAATTCATCAAGCCGCAGCGCGTCAACAAAGCCATGACCGGCCATTTCAAAAAAGCGGGCGTCGCGCCTATGCGCTTTTTGGGCGAGTTCCGGCTCGAGGAATCCAAGGACGAAACGAAAACGGGCGACCGCGTGCTCGTTGACGGCTTCGCCGTCGGAGAATTCGTCGACGTAGCGGGCACAAGCAAGGGCCGCGGCTTCGCGGGCGGCGTCAAGCGCTGGCACTATCGAGGCGGCGACGCGTCGCACGGCTCGATGTTCCATCGCGCGCCGGGCGGCATTGGAGCCAGTTCGTTTCCGTCGCGCGTGTGGAAGAACCAGCACTTTCCCGGGCATATGGGCAACGTACGAAAGACGTCGAAGAACTTACGCGTGGTGAAAATCGACGCGGACGAGAATCTGCTGCTCGTGTGCGGCGCGGTTGCCGGGCCGACGGGCGCGTACATTTACATTCGCAAAGCGAAAAAATCGAAAGCGAAATAGCGAGAACAAAATGGCCGTTGTGGACGTGAGAAACCTGGATGGCAAGACAGTCGGGCAGATGGATCTGGCCGACGATGTGTTTGCGGCGCGCGTGAATCCGCACGTGCTGCATGAGACGGTGCGGCATTACCTCGCTTCGCAACGCGCGGGAACGCATAAGACGAAAGCGAAAGGCGAAGTCAGCGGCGCGGGACGGAAACTGTGGAAGCAGAAGGGCACAGGCCGCGCGCGTATTGGGTCAATTCGCTCGCCACTCTGGCGCCACGGCGGAACGGTTCACGGGCCGGTGCCGCGCAAATATGGCTATCGTCTGCCGCGCAAAATGTTCTTGGGCGCGTTGCGTTCGGCGCTGTCGGCAAAATTCGCGGACAACAAGCTCTTCGTCGTCGAAGACTGGCAACTCAATTCGCACAAGACGAAGCCTTTTCGGCAGGCATTGACGCGCCTCGATGAAGCCAGCCGCAGCCTGCTGCTGGTTGACGCGGTCGAAAACGTGAATCTGGAACGCGCCAGCCGCAACATCGAAGGCGTGAAACTGGTTCGCAGCACCGCGATTCAACCGTACGATTTGCTCCGCCACGAGGCGTTGGTGCTCTCGCGCGAAGCGGCGGAGAAGTTGAGCCGGGGATTAAGCGAAATGGAAGTGCCGGGCGGCGATTCGCGGACGGTGCAGATCAAGAGCGCGCCCCAATCCGGAAAGTCCGGCGAGAAGCACGCCGCGAAAGCTGAACACGCAAAACATAAAGCGAAGCCTGCCGCAAAGAAGCCTGCAAAGAAGGCGGAGAAGAAGCCTGCGGCGAAAAAACACGCTAGGCCCAAGTCGAAAAAGGACAAGGAATAGGCTATGCAGCCCTACGAAATTATTCGCCGGCCGATCATCACGGAAAAAGGCCTGGGCGTGAAAGAGACGCAGCAGACGGCTGTATTCGAAGTGGCGCGTGAAGCTACCAAAACGCAGATTAAAGAAGCTGTGCAAACGGCGTTCAACGTGAAAGTAGCCGATGTGCGCACTGCGATTTATCACGGCAAGCTGCGGCGGCGCGGGAAGTCCGAAGGCCACCGGCGCGATTGGAAGAAAGCCTACGTCAAGCTGGCGCCGGGCGAAAAGATGATGGAGTACGCGGAGAATCTGTAGTCGGAAATTTTTAAGCCGGCCGCTGGGTTCAAGCTGTTCGGAGCCCGAAACATTCGACCGGAAGGCAAGAGGCAACAATGGCGCTAAAAACATTCAGACCTTACACACCGTCACGGCGCTTCCTGACCATGCTCGACAAGAGCGAGATCACGAAGCAGGAGCCGGAGAAGTCCCTGGTTGAGCCGAAGAAGCGCACAGGCGGCCGCAACGCCCATGGCGAGATCACGTCATGGCATCGCGGCGGCGGGCACCAGAAGAACTACCGCCTAATCGATTTTCGGCGCGAAAAAACTGGAATCCCGGCGAAGGTTGCCGCCATCGAATACGACCCGAATCGTTCGGCCCGAATCGTCCTGCTGCATTACGCGGACGGCGAGAAACGCTACATTTTGCATCCGGTGGGCCTCGAAGTCGGCATGACGGTGCAGAACGGCGCCGCGGCGGACATTCTGCCCGGCAACGCGTTGCCGATTCGCAATATTCCGCCCGGCACGATGGTGCACAACCTGGAGCTTTCGCCCGGCAAGGGCGGCCAACTGGTGCGTTCGGCGGGAGGCGCGGCGCAGTTGCTCAGCAAAGAGGGCGACATCGCGCTCATCAAGCTGCCCTCTGGCGAGACACGAAAATTTTCTTTGGATTGTATGGCGACGATTGGCCAGCTCGGTAACTTAGATCACGAGAACGTCACGTACGGCAAGGCGGGACGCACGCGCTGGCATGGGCGGCGGCCAACCAACCGCGGCGTGGCGATGAATCCGGTCGATCACCCACACGGCGGCGGTGAAGGCCGCGTCAAGGGCAACCACCCCCAAACGCCGTGGGGCTTTCCGACTTTGGGTGCGAAGACGCGCAAACGTAAGCCTTCCGACCGGCTGATTGTCCAGCGGCGGAAGCCATAACGATTTTTGTTTGCGGTAAGAAGCAGAGTTAACGGAGAACGGAATAAATGATCCCGACGCGGCGGGTGATCGAGAGCGGAACAATGAGCGCTACACGAACAACTCGCAGGACCTCGCGGCGTACGGCGCGCGCTTCCAAGCGCGTTCGCCCCGCGGCGAAGCCGGCTCGGAAACTGAAAGTCGTCATTCCCCAGCCGCAGGTGATGTACCGGATTTGCAAGCCGGGCTGGTCCGTAATTGTTGAGAAGACGCCAAACGCGCAGGGAACACGTTTTGTGTGCCCGTTCTGCCCCGTGTCGCATCGCGTGCCGGGGCCGGTTCGCGGTTTTCGCCGCATGCGCCGCGCGCAATGGGTGAAGCTGCGCCGCGTCGGAGAATAGTAAAGGACAAAAGATCAGATGCCACGCTCGCTTAAAAAAGGCCCGTTCATCGATGAACCCCTTCGCGTAAAAATCGAAGGGATGAACGCGCGGAACGAAAAGAAAGTCATCAAGACGTGGTCGCGGCGTTCCACGATTTTGCCGGACATGATTGGCCACACGATCGCGGTGCACAACGGGCGAAAATTCATTCCCGTGTACGTCACCGAGCAAATGGTCGGCCACAAACTGGGCGAATTCGCGCCGACGCGCACGTTCAAGGGCCACGCGGTGAAAGCCGCGCTCGAAAGGGCGGCGGCTGCGGCAGGCGGCGCTCCGGGCGCGGCAGCGCCGGCGGGTGGCGCACCGGCCGGCGGAGGCGCTCCTCCAGCAGCGCCGAAAGGATAAGAAAAGGAAACTTGCATGGCGCCTGAGACACTTACGCACAGCTCGATTGATGGCTTTGCCAACGCGCGCTTCATCCGCGTTTCGCCGCAGAAGGCGCGGTTGGTAGTCGATCTAATTCGCGGGCATCGCGCCGCCGAAGCGCTGCAAATTTTGCAATTCACGAAGAAGCGTATCGCGCGCGAAATCGGCAAAGTGCTGCGCAGCGCGATTGCCAACGCTGAACACAAAGCGGACGAATCCGGCGAGTCGCTCGACGTGGACATGCTCTGGGTCACGCGCTGCTTCGTCAACGAAGGTCCGCGCTGGAAGCGCCTGCGCACTGCGCCGATGGGTCGCGCGTTTCGCTATCAAAAACGCACCAGCCACATTGTCGTCGAAGTGGCCGAGCACGTGCGCGCCGCGGAAGATCGCGCCAAGGCTGCGGAAGCCGACCGCGTGGCGTCGAAGGGCATCAAGGGCGCCGTGCGCAAGGCGCGCAAGACGCTCGAAGATCGCGCCAAGCAAGCCCAGAAAGCGCAGAAACGCAAGAAGAAATAAGTTTTAGACGCAGGAGGCTCGATTGGGTCAGAAGACGCATCCGTACGGTTTTCGGCTGGGCTACAACAAATCGTGGAAGTCGCGATGGTTCGCCAAGAAAGATTACGCTGACCTGCTCCACGAAGATGTCCAACTGCGCAAGGAGCTGAAGGAGAAGCTGAAATCGGCGGGCGTGAGCTCGATCGACATCGAGCGCGCGGCGAACAAGCTGGTCGTCCGGATTTATACGGCGCGCCCCGGAATCATTATTGGCCGCAAGGGCGCGGAAATCGACAAGCTCAAAGCGGAAGTGCAGAAGCGCACCAAGCGAGAAGTTCATATCGATATTCAGGAAGTGCATCGCCCGGAACTCGACGCGCAACTCGTTGCGGAATCGATTGCGCTGCAACTTGAGAAGCGCGTGGCTTTTCGTCGCGCCATGCGCAAGTCCGTGGACTCGGCGCTGCGCTTCGGTTGCAAGGGCATTAAGGTGCGCGTGGGCGGCCGGCTGAACGGCGCGGAAATCGCCCGCAAGGAATGGTATTTGCAGGGACGCTTGCCGCTGCAAACGTTGCGCGCGGACATTGATTTCGGTTTTGCGGAGGCCCGCACGACTTACGGCGTGATTGGCGTCAAGTGCTGGGTCTACCAGGGCGAAAACGCTCCTGAGCGCAAGCGCGCCGAAGAGCGCGCCGCACAAGCCGCGAACGCGTAGATTCAGTTTGGTGTTTTGCTTTAACTGTTAGCTGTCAACTATCGACTGTGAACTGTTTCTGACGGAGTAAGGACACGCAATTATGTTGATGCCGAAAAAAGTGAAGTACCGCAAGCAGCAGCGCGGCCGGCGCAGGGGAAAAGCCTGGCGCGGCGGCTCGCTGGCTTTCGGCGAATACGGCCTGAAGGCGCTCGAGCCCGCGTGGATCACCGACCGGCAGATCGAGGCTTCGCGCGTGGCTATCACGCGTTTCATCAAGCGCGGCGGCAAATTGTGGATTCGCATTTTCCCGGATAAGCCGTTCACGAAGAAGCCCGCCGAAACGCGCATGGGCAAGGGCAAAGGGCCGCCCGAGCACTGGGTGGCTGTCGTCAAGCCGGGCCGCGTGATGTTTGAGATGTCGGGCGTCGATCTGGCCTCGGCCAAAGAAGCAATGGAATTGGCGGCGCACAAGCTGCCCATACGGACGAAGTTCGTTAGCCGGGCGGAGGAACTTTGATGGCGAGTCGCATGGAAGACTTCCGGCCAATGAACGTCGACGAGCTTCAGATTCAGGTCCACGAGCTGGGCGAGCAGATTTTCCGGCTGCGTTTTCAGTTGACCACGGGGCAGTCGGAGAGCGTCAAGAAACTTCGCGAAGCCCGCCGCGATTTGGCGCGTGTCAAGACGCTGGTTCGCCAGCACGAACTCGGCATTCATATTGCGGCTCCGAAAGCAGCGGAAACGCAAGCGAAGAAGCCAAAGAAAGCGGCTTCCGATAAGCGCGGCGCCAAGAAAAACAGCGCCAAAGAATCGAAAGAAGCCAAGGACTCGAAAGAATAATGAGGATCACAGATGGCCAGTGAAGCGGCAACAGGCGCGGCGGAATCTTCAAGCGAACGCGGCGCGCGTCAACAGCTCGTCGGCATTGTCACGAGCTCGAAAATGCACAAGACAATCGTGGTGAAAGTCACGCGCACAACGCAGCATCGGAAGTATCTGCGGGTGATTCGCCACAGCAAAAAATACTACGCCCATGATGAGCAGAACGAAGCGCGCCCCGGCGATACGGTTCGCATCGTCGCCAGTCGGCCGCTGTCGCGGCTCAAGCGCTGGCGGCTGGCGGAAATCGTCGCTCGCTCCACGCGCGTGGCGTGATGTTCTCGGAAATGAGGGAGCAATAGCATGGTTCAGATGCGCACGTGGCTGACCGTCGCCGATAATTCCGGCGCGCGCCAATTGACGGCCATTCTTCCGCTCGGCGGAGATACGGGCCTCGTGGCTGGATTGGGAGATGTCGTCACCGCCTCGGTCAAGGAAGCCGCTCCTGACAGTCAGGTGAAGAAGGGAACAGTTGTGAAGGCAGTCGTCGTTCGCACGCGCAAAGAGCATCGCCGCAGGGATGGCACCTACATCCGCTTCGACGACAATGCCGCCGTGCTGATCAACGAAGCGGGCGAGCCCGTCGGCACGCGCGTCTTCGGTCCTGTGGCGCGCGAATTGCGCGAAAAGAAGTTCGCCAAGATCATCTCACTCGCGCCGGAGGTTTGGTAGCCATGCGTCATCGTGAAGCAAAGCAAAAGCCGCGGCCAGTGCTGATTCGCCATGGCGACACGGTGAAAATTATGGCCGGGCGCGACAAGGGCAAGACCGGACGCGTACTTGCCGTCGATCCGGTGAAGCGCCGCGTCACCATCGAGCACGCGAATATCATCAAGAAGCACACGCGTCCGAATCCGTCGAAGAATATTCGTGGCGGCATTTTGGATAAAGAAGGGCCGATGGACGTTTCGAACGTGATGATTCTCTGCCCGTCCTGCGGCAAACACGCGCGCATGGGCACCAAAATATTGTCGGACGGCACCAAGTCGCGAACTTGCCATCGGTGCGACGCGACCATCGAAAATTAAGGCTTAAGAGAGACAAGGGTTAAGAGAAGGGTTAAGAAAGATGATCAGCCGTTTACATGAACGTTACCGAAAAGACGCCTTGCCGGCGCTGTCGAAGCGCTTCGGCTACACGAACACCATGGCTGTGCCGCGGCTGCAGAAGATTACCGTGAACATCGGCCTGGTCGAAGCCAGCCAGAACGTCAAGCTGCTCGACGTGGCCGTGCAGGAGCTTGGCCAGATCACGGGCCAGAAGCCGGTAATCACGCGCGCGAAGAAGTCCATCGCGAATTTCAAAATTCGCAAGGGCATGCCCATCGGCTGTATGGTCACGCTGCGCGGCGAGCGAATGTACGAATTTCTCGATCGCCTCGCGAATATCGTTCTGCCGCGCGTCCGCGATTTCAAAGGCTTGCCGGGGAATTCGTTCGACGGCCGCGGAAACTATACCCTGGGATTGAAAGACCAGCTCGTGTTCCCGGAAATCGATTACACGCGCGTCGACAAAATCAAGGGCATGAACATCACGCTCACTACGTCGGCCAGATCCGATGAAGAGGGCCGCGAGTTGCTGAAACTGCTGGGCGTTCCGCTGCGGCCATAATCGCGCGGGCGAGCAGGACGAAGATTGAAACGAGAGGGCTAAAGGACAAACGATGGCGACCACCGCAAGATGCGCCAAGATGAAGAAGAAGCTGAAGTACAAGATTCGCATCCGCAACCGGTGCCGCATCTGCGGCAGGCCGCGCGCGTTTTTGCGGAAATTCGAAATGTGCCGCATCTGCTTCCGCGGGCTCGCGCTCAAGGGCGAAATCCCGGGCGTGACCAAGGCCAGTTGGTAAGGAAAATAAATGACCACCGACCCAATCGCTGACATGCTCACCCGGATTCGCAACGCCGTGCGCGCGCGCCATCCGCGTGTGGATTTGCCGTCGTCGAAGATGAAAATTGAAATTGCGCGCATCTTGAAGGAAGAGGGCTACGTTTCCACCTACAAAGTGGTGGACGAGAACAAGCAGAAAGTCCTGCGCGTTTTTTTCCGCTACACCAGCGACAAGCGCAGCGTGCTCACGGATCTGAAGCGCATTTCACGGCCCGGTTGCCGCCGCTACGTAGGCAAGACCGGCATTCGCCCTGTGGTTGGCGGCATGGGCGTTGCGATTCTTTCCACGCCGCGTGGAATCATGACCGGCCAGACCGCCCGCAAAGAAGGCGTGGGCGGCGAACTCTTGTGCGAGGTTTGGTAGAGCCATGTCTCGAATTGGAAGAAAACCGATACCGCTTCCTGCCGGCGTGAAGGTGCAAATCGCCGCGGACGCCATCGAAGTCCAGGGCCCGAAGGGCAAAATGCATGTGCCAGTCCCAGGTCGCATTAAATTCGACCAGAAGGACGGCAATCTGATCGCGTCGCGGCAAAATGAATCGCAGCGCGCGCTGCATGGCTTGGCGCGGGCGCTTGTCGCCAACGCGGTCAAGGGTGTCACCGAAGGTTTCAAGAAGGAGCTCGACATTGTCGGCGTCGGTTATCGCGCCGAAGTGAAAGGCAAGACGGTCGTCTTCGCGCTCGGCTACTCGCATCCTGTGCCGTTCCCGATTCCTGAAGGCATACAGGTCGCCATCGAGAAGCAGACGCACGTCACGGTCACTGGCGCTGACAAAGGCTTGGTCGGGCAAGTTTCAGCCAACATGCGCGCGCTGCGTCCGCCGGATCCGTACAAGCAGAAAGGCGTTCGCATCGTCGGCCAGCGCTTGAAGAAGAAGGCGGGCAAGGCCGGCGCAGCAAAGACCGCGGCTTAGAAGTAGCGCAGTTTCTCGGAACTGTTTTTTTGATTTGCTTGGAATGGGAGAAGAAACATGGCTGTTGTGCCGGCAAGAAAACTTTCGCGCGATTTGCACCGCAAGCGCATTCACCAGCGCATGCGCCGGACGCTCGCGGGCTCTGAAGACCGTCCGCGTCTCTGCGTCTACCGGTCGCTCAAGCACATTCGTGTGCAGGTGATTGATGACCTCAAACGGCATACGCTCGCGGCGGCCAGTTCGCTCGACGCGGACGTCAAGAGCAAAATCAAGGGCGGAGGCAACATCGCCGCGGCGAAAGTGGTCGGCAAAATCATCGCCGAACGCGCCCGCGCTGCCGGAGTCGAGAAAGTCGTCTTCGATCGCGGCGGCTACCAATATCATGGCCGTATTCAGGCGCTTGCCGAAGCGGCTCGAGAGGCGGGATTGAAGTTCTGACGCTTATGTCGAAACAAGAGCTCAAAGATACGCTCGCGATTCGCCGGCACATCGACACGAACTTGGCGAATGTCAAGGATCAGGTGGTTTCCATTAATCGCGTCACCAAGGTCGTCAAGGGCGGCAAGAACCTCAGCTTCTCCGCGCTCGTGGTGGTCGGCGATGGGCACGGCCACGCTGGGTTCGGCATGGGTAAGGCCCGCGAAGTTCCCATGGCCATTCGCAAAGCCATCGAGCAGGCCAAGAAGAACATGGTCAAGCTCCATTTGAAGGGTTCGAGCATCCCGCACCAGGTTCTTGGGCGTTACGGTTCAGGCCAGGTGCTTTTGAAGCCGGCTCCGGAAGGCACGGGAATCATCGCCGGAGGCCCGGTGCGCGCCGTAATGGAAGTGGCGGGAATTCAGAATGTGCTCACGAAGTCGATTGGCACTTCGAATCCGCATAACGTAATCAAGGCGACCTTCGACGCGCTCCTGCATTTGCGTGACGCTGCCAAGGTCAACGAAGAACGTGGCAAGACGGCCGAGCCGGTGACCGCGTAGGATTTGAAAACGAATATGGCTACGAAAAAAAAGTCGGAAAAGTTGAAAATTCGCTGGGTGGTCAGCTTCATTGGCTGCCCGCGCAGCATGCGCCAGACGATTCGCGGGATGGGCTTTCGGCGAATGAATCAACTCGTCGAGCTCGATGATACGCCGTCCACCCGCGGAATGATCGCGCGTGTGCACCATCTGGTGAAGATCGAGCCTGAGAAAGAAGACACGAAGAAAGGCGCGAACGCAGCCTAACGGGGCGACATTATGAGCGTCAAACTATCGAATCTGAAACCGCCGCGCGGCTCGCGTCACCGCAAGGTCCGCGTCGGCCGTGGCATGGGCTCGAAACTCGGCAAGACGTCCGGTGCCGGCAACAAGGGCCAGCAATCTCGCCGCGGCTATTCGCGTCGGCCGGGTTTTGAGGGCGGCCAGATGCCCATGCATCGCCGCATCCCGAAGCACGGTTTCCATAATCCGTCTTCCACGCGCTACGCCATTGTGAACGTCGAGTCGCTGAACGTGTTTTCCGCGGGCGAGACCGTTACGCCGGATGAGCTCTTAGGCCGCGGGATCATTCATGTTCGTCATGACGGCATCAAGATTCTGGGTGACGGCGAACTGAAAATCGCGCTGACTGTTCACGCGCACAAATTCAGCCGTTCCGCGCAGGAGAAAATCACGGCCGCAGGGGGTAAGGTCGAAGTTTTGCAATGAGAAAGTTGATCGAGGCTTTTCGGAATATTATCTTCACTCCGGACCTGCGCAATAGGTGTCTCTTCACGCTGATGATTCTGGCGGTTTACCGCCTGGGCGCGTTCATCACCACGCCGGGCATCAATAGCGCGCTGCTCCTGCAACTATTCCAGCAGAACCGCAATTCCGTTCTCGGCATCGTTGACCTCTTCAGCGGCGGTAACCTGCGCCGCCTGTCGATTTTCGCGCTGGGCATCATGCCGTACATCACTGCTTCCATCATCTTGGAGTTGATGGTGGTCGTGTGGCCGTATTTGGAGCGCTTGAAGAAAGAGGGCGACCTTGGCCGCAAGAAAATCACACAGTACACGCGCTATCTGACGATTATTTTGAGCATCTTCCAGTCTCTGGCAATCGCCATGGCGCTTCAGCATGAAAATATTTCGGGCCAACAGCTTGTCTATAACCCTGGCATCCGCTTTGTGCTCTTTACTGTTTTGACGCTGACGACGGGTTCCGCGTTCATCATGTGGCTGGGCGAGCAGATCAGCGATCGCGGCATCGGCAACGGCATGTCTCTGATCATTTTTGCGGGCATCGTTGTGGGCCTGCCGCGCGCCGTCGAGGATTTGTGGATTATGGCGGGCACCGGCGGACAGTGGGGAGCGCTCGGACCTGTCGCCCTGTTAGCCATCCTGATTTTGATGGTGATTGTGGTGGCGTTTATTGTGTTCGTCGAACGCGGCCAGCGCCGCATTCCAGTGCAGTATGCCAAGCGCGTCATGGGTCGCAAAGTGATGGGCGGCCAGATGACCTATCTGCCGCTGCGCGTGAATTCCGGCGGAGTGATTCCGCCGATTTTCGCCAGCTCGCTGCTTACGTTCCCGCAAACGCTCGCGCTGGTCTTCGCCAACCGCTCGCCTTTCTTTCAGAATTTCGCGCGTACGTTTGCATGGGGCGAGCCGCTCTATACTCTTACTTACGTTTTGCTCATCATCTTTTTCGCATTTTTTTACGTGGGCATCATTTTCAATCCCACGGATCTTGCAGACAACATGCGCAAGTATGGCGGCTTCATTCCCGGCATTCGCCCCGGCCGCAATACTTCTGAGCATATCAATCGCGTGCTGACGCGCCTCACATTCGTCGGCGGACTCTACCTGGCCCTTGTTTGCGTCCTGCCGGAATGGATGATCTCCGGTATCCACCTCCAGCATTTGCCTCTTGTAGGCGGCTGGATTGACGAGCACTTCTGGCGTTTCGTTCTTGAGGGCTTGAACGTCAATTTCTATTTCGGCGGCACGTCGCTGCTGATCGTTGTGGGCGTGGCTATGGACACCGTGCAACAGCTTGAGGCGCAGCTCGTGATGCGGAATTACGAAGGGTTCACACGCCGCGGCCGTTCGCGGGGTCGGGGTGTCTAAACGTGGCGCCTCTCGACGCCAAAAAGGTGCTGGCGCGCGCCGTGATTTTTCTTGGGCCGCCCGGCGCCGGCAAGGGCACGCAGGCGAAGCTGGTTGCTGAAAAGCTCCGCGTGCCGCATCTTTCGACCGGCGACATGTTGCGCGAAAACGTCAGCAAGGGCACGGACCTTGGACGTCTCGCAAAGCCGGTGATGGAGCGCGGCGATCTGGTGCCGGATGATTTGGTTTTGCGCATGGTCGAGGATCGCATTGCGCGCCCCGATGCAGCGAACGGATTCGTCTTTGATGGATTTCCGAGGACGCTCGCGCAAGCCGAGGCGTTGAACCGGATCCTCGAACGCCAGGATTTCGGGCCGCCCGTGGTGATTTTTTTTCGCGTCGCGGACGACGTTTTGATGCGCCGCCTGGCAGGCCGCCGGATGTGCAAGGTTTGCTCGGAGATTTACAACATTTACGACCATCCGCCGAAAATCGAGGGGCGCTGCGACTTCGACGGCGGCGAATTGATTCAGCGCGACGACGATAGAGCGGAAGTGGTTCGCGAGCGTCTGGCGGCATACAACCGGCAGACAAAGCCGCTGGTCGAGTATTACCGCTCGCAGGGGATGCTGGACGAAATCAATGCCGCGGCGGGCAAGGTTGCCGTGACGGATTCGGTGTTTGGTGTTCTGGGGAAATCCGAGGGGCGCGCGTGATTATCTGCCGCTCGGCTGCGGAACTCGACACCATGCATCGCGCGGGCATCATCGTCTGGGGCGCGCTCACGGAATTGCGCAAGATGGTTCGGCCCGGCGTCACCACGCTCGAGCTGGACGGATTCGCCGAAGAGTACGCGCACAAGCATCACGCGCGTCCGGCGTTCAAGGGCTATCACGGCTACCCGAAGTCGCTGTGCACTTCCATCAATCAGGAAGTGGTGCACGGAATTCCTTCGGGGAAGCGCGTGGTGAAAGACGGCGACATCTTGTCGATGGATTTCGGCGTCGAGCTCGAAGGGTATTACGGCGACGCGGCGCTCACCGTTCCGGTCGGGAAAGTCGATCCGGCGCGCGAAAAGCTATTGCGGGTCACGCGCGAAGCTCTCGAACGCGGCATCGATCAGGTGCGGCCCGGAAATCGTTTGACGGATATTTCGGCCGCCGTGCAACAGTGGGCCGAAAAGAACGGCCTTTCGGTGGTGCGAGAATTCGTCGGCCACGGGATCGGCACGAAAATGCACGAGGACTTGCAAGTACCGAATTACGGCGAAGCAGGTCGCGGCCCTAAGTTGCAAACGGGCATGGTGCTCGCCATCGAGCCGATGGTGAACACGGGCGGCCCGGCGGTGAAAGTCCTCGAAGACAAGTGGACGGCGGTGACGGCCGACGGCAGCGATTCGGCGCACTTCGAGCACACGGTAGCCGTCACGGAAAATGGCCCGTGGATTTTGACGCGGCCGCGCGAGACTTCCGGTCCGGTGTGGTAGTTGGGGTTTGTAGGGGCCGATCGGATTTATCGGCCCGTGTTTGTTTTCTTGCACATGATCGATTAGCAGAGCGTTTGACAGGAGCGCATGGCAAAAAAGCCGCACGACGATAAGAAAAAGGGCGACTCGGGCAATCCGAAGGAAGACGCCATCGAAGTGATGGCCACGGTGATCGAGCCGCTGCCGAACGCGATGTTTCGCGTTTCGCTGGAGAACAATAAGCACCAGGTCCTGGCGCACATTTCCGGAAAAATGCGGAAGAATTTCATTCGCATTCTCCCGGGAGACAAAGTCGCGGTCGAGCTTTCGCCTTACGATTTGACGCGCGGCCGCATCGTCTACCGCTATAAATAGCGGCAAGTTTTTTGCGGATTTTTGTAGTTGTCATTCCGAGGAGCGGCTGCGGCGAGGAATCTGCTTTTGGCTTTTGGGAATGCGCAACAGCATCATGGAGACAGAATGAAAGTTCGAGCATCAGTGAAGAAAATTTGCATGAAGTGCAAAGTGGTCCACCGCCGCGGTGTGGTGCGCGTGGTTTGCAGCAATCCGAAGCATCGCCAGCGTCAAGGTTAAACATCGCTCCTTGAGTGTCATTCCGAGGAGCCACGCGACGAGGAATCTGGTTTTGTATTGAAGTATTAGGGAGGCAGCAACATGGCACGTATCGCGGGCGTTGAACTGGCGCCCAACAAACGTCTCTGGGTTGGTCTCACCGCCATTTATGGCATTGGCCAGGCGCGCGCGCAGGAATTGTGCGCCAAAGCCAAAGTGGACCACTTCAAGAAAATCAAGGACCTGAGCGAGGACGAAATCAATCATGTTCGTCAGGCCATCGAATCCGAGGGCCGCGTCGAAGGCGATCTCCGCAAGGAAACGCAGATGAACATCCGGCGGCTGATCGAAATTCAGTGCTATCGCGGTCTGCGCCACCGCCGCAACCTGCCGGTGCGCGGCCAGCGCACGCACACGAACGCTCGCACGCGTAAGGGTCCACGCAAGGGCGCTGTCGCGGCGAAGAAGAAAGTCGCGGCCCGCAAGTAACTCTGGTTTAGAGACGAAGGAGAAGAAGACTCGTGGCCAAGGAACCGCAGCAGCAGGATGGCGCAGCCGCGCCGGCAACAACCGGCAAACCGACCAAGCGCAAGAAGGAATTTCGCAAGAAGCGTGAGAAGCGCGTCGTGCCGCAGGGCATCGCGTACGTTCAAGCGACGTTCAACAACACCATCATCACGCTCAGCGATCCCGATGGCCGCGTGTTGAGCTGGGCCTCGGCGGGTTCGGTTGGTTTCAAAGGCTCGCGCAAAGGCACGCCATACGCTGCGCAGCAGGCCGCGATGAACGCCGCGGGAA
This sequence comes from Candidatus Acidiferrales bacterium, assembly GCA_035696585.1. Taxonomy (GTDB): domain Bacteria; phylum Acidobacteriota; class Terriglobia; order Acidiferrales; family UBA7541; genus DAHUXN01. Next base: position 14,948 of record DASRQP010000071.1, read on the forward strand.
CGGCGCGCGACCAGTTTGGTTTGAAGTCCATCGAAGTGCGCGTGAAGGGCCCCGGTGCGGGGCGCGAGTCGGCCGTGCGCGCACTGGCTTCAGCCGGATTGCACATTCGCTTGATTAAAGACGTCACGCCGGTCCCGCACAACGGTTGCCGGCCGCCCAAGCGCCGTCGCGTCTGATATTTTTTTCGCATTGGCAGCATGTAGCAATGACAGGTATCGGTAAAAGGAGAAGGGCAATTGGCAAGACATCGTGAAGCAGTTTGCCGGCTGTGCCGCAGGGAAGGGATGAAACTCTTCCTCAAAGGCCTCCGGTGTTTTACAGAAAAATGCGCCATCGAGAAACGCAATTTCCCGCCCGGACAGCACGGGCAGGCGCGCCGGCCAAAAATGGTCGGCTACGGCGTGCAATTGCGCGAAAAGCAACGGATGAAGCGCACATACGGTTTGCTCGAAAAGCAATTCCGTCACTATTACGCCAAAGCCGCGCGCGCGCAGGGACCCACGGGGTCGAACCTGATGATCATGCTCGAGCGCCGCTTGGACAACGTTGTATATCGCGCGGGACTTGCCAGCTCGCGTTCGCAGGCGCGCCAGTTGGTCACGCACGGTCACGTGCGCGTCAGCGGCCGCAAGGTGAATATCCCGAATTATATGGTGAAGATCGGTGACGAAGTGGCCATGAAGGAAAAGATGCACCAGAACGCCATGGTGCTCGAAGCGCGCAATTTGGCGCAGAATCAGAACGCCGCTCCTTGGCTGCAAATCGATCGCGAAAATTTCAAGGCGCGCGTGCACGCTATGCCGCGCCGCGAAGACGTCCAAACGCCGGCGTTGAACGAACAGCTCATCGTCGAACTCTATTCGAAGTAGTTTCGCGGTGGCACAGGCTTCAGCCTGTGGAAGTTTTGGAGCAGTGTGGCACAGGCCAGTCTGCCGCGGGCAGGCCTCAGCCTGTGCGAGTTTAATCAGCATTTTTTGTAGGGGGGCCCGCATATCGCGGGCAGGAGGAAAAAGACAATGTGGAAGGGCTTTCAGAAACCGAAGCGGCTGGCTGCAGAACTCGAGTCACTCACCGACAAGTACGGAAAATTCTCCGCGCAGCCATTTGAGCGCGGCTGGGGAACCACGGTGGGCAACTCGCTGCGTCGCGCGCTGTTGAGTTCCATCGAAGGTGCGGCGATTACAGCCGTCAAAATTGAAGGCGTGCTGCATGAATTCTCGCCGATTCCTGGCGTAGTCGAAGACGCCACCGACATCATTCTCAACCTCAAGCAGGTGCCGCTGAAACTGAATTCCGATCAACCGAAGACAATTACATTCGTTGTCGATACGCCTGGCCCGGTGACGTCCGCGAAAATCGAGGAAGACGCCGACCTCGCGGTGCTCGACAAGAACGTCTATCTCGCCACGGTCAGCGAAGGCGGAAAGTTCGAGATGGAAATCCGCGTCAAGAACGGCCGCGGGTACGTGGCTGCTGATCGGAATTTCGACGAGGACTTGCCGATTGGCTACATTCCCATCGACTCCGTTCATTCGCCCGTGCGCAAAGTCAATTACTCGGTCGAAGCCGCTCGCCTTGGCCAAATGACCGATTACGAGAAGCTGTCTCTCGAAATCTGGACGAATGGCGCCATCACGCCGCAGGATTCCATCGGTCTTGCGTCCAAGCTCATAAAGGACCACATGAGCATCTTCATCAATTTCGAGGAGCAGCCCGAGCTGCCCGAGGAAGTGATCGAGAACTTCAGCGATCCGCGCCTCGAGCATCTCGACCGCTCCGTCGAGGAGCTAGAGCTTTCCGTTCGCTCTTACAATTGCCTGAAGAACGCGAACATTCAAAGCCTTCGCGAGCTCGTGCAGAAAACCGAAGGCGAGATGCTCAAGACGAAGAATTTCGGCCGCAAGTCCCTCAACGAGATCAAAGACATTCTCGTGAAGATGGGGCTTTCGCTCGGAATGAAGTTCGACGAGCACGGCCGCATCATCTGGCCGCCGCTGCCGAGCCAAACAGCTCCGCCGGCCCCGGAAGAAACCACAACGTTCTAGTGTCTTGGTTTTTGTAGCTCATGTCCCGCCAGCGTCTTTGGCTGGCTGACATGAGGTCGTGGCGCAAAAAAGTTTCGTGTTTGACCAAGGGATGAAAATTAAATCGTCTGTAATTTGTTAAGGAATCGACGAACATGCGACACCTCGTATCAGGAAGCAAACTCGGTAAGCAGCCAGCGCACCGCCGGGCGGTGTTGCGCAACTTGGTGACCAACGTCATCGAGCGCGAGCGCATCACCACCACCATCGCCCGCGCGCGCGCGGCGCGTCCGCTCGTCGAAAAAATGATCACGCTCGGCAAGCGCGACACGCTCCACGCGCGCCGCCAGGCTGCGGCATTTCTCCAAACCACGGACGCAACGAAGAAGCTTTTCGCGGTGATCGCGCCGCGCTTTTCCGACCGTCCCGGCGGCTACACCCGCATTGTCCGCGTCGGCTGGCGCATCGGCGACGGCGCCGAACTGGCCATCCTCGAACTCATCGGCTCCGAACTGAAGAAGAAAGAAAAGAAAACCAAGAAGGAAAAACTCCAGGAAGCCCCGGAAGCCGAAGCAAAAGCATCCACCTAAGATTTTCATCGGTGGCGCTGGTTCTCCGCTCGTGCCAGTTCTAAGGACTGCTGTGGCACAGGCTTTAGCCTGTGCGCCTCCATTTGTCATTCCGAGGAGCGCTGCGACGAGAAATCTGCATTTGTTCTGCGTTTCTGCAAACTCTAGCGCCCTTCGTGCCCGGCGAACCGTTCCGCGGGAATTACAATGGGGAGACTCTGAGACCAAACTGTCAGCCCGTCGGTTTGACCTTTGCCGGCGGTGTTTTTTTTGAAAGCGATCGAATGTAGTTGACCATGTTCCAGATTCCTTCCGGCTTTTGACGGTCACCCTCGCCGGTCATATCGCCTTTGCCTTTCTGGATGATGTAAAAGATTTCGCCGTCCGTCATATCCTTCAAGGCCGCCGCATCGCGATAATCTTTCAAATTTAATTTCATATCCGCAGCCAGGTCTCCCTTTCCCGAACCATCCGCGCCGTGGCACATCGCGCAATCGTAGCCGTACATCTGCTTTCCGTTGGCGATCGACGCCGCAGTCGGCTTCACCGGGTTTGCCTGCTTCGCCACGTCGGGAGGAATTACGAATGCAGCAGTGGCCGCCGCGGGTTTATCGGCTTGGGCCGCAGGCTTCTCCGTTTGTTGTGCGGGTTTGTCTGCCTGAACAGGTTTGCTTGCTTGCTGCGGTAAACCTGCGATTCCGAAAAGCACCAGGGCCGAAAGAGTTGCAACGTCTTTCCGCATGGCGAACTCCTGGACGGTAGGTGTCGCTATTCTACCCCGCCAGTCAAGCGCGCAAAGCTTAGGCGCGTCGCGGCTGTTCGTCAGCCTTCTTCCTCGCCGCCCACAGCGCCGCCAAAATCTGCGCGAAGGCGCCCCCGGATGCATCCAGCAATGCGTCGCTGAATTCCGCATCTCGTCCGGGCACGAACGACTGATGAAACTCGTCAAGGCACGCAAACCCGAACACAATCAGTATCGCCGCTAGCGCCCACGTGATTCGCCATCCCGGCCGGCCGTTGCGAATCATGCGCAGCAATAGCAGGCTGAAGACAAAATATTCGAAAAGGTGGGCGCCTTTGCGGATGAAGTGGTGCGCGCGAAACAGAAACGCCATCGAAGCGTGGGGAAACAGAAATCGCAGAATCGGAAAAATAACGCGGGAAGTATGCGCTTCACTGAACCAGTGTGTTGAAAAAGTGGAAATGAGCGCGGCCCATGCGAACACAGGCCATTGGCGCGCCAGCCAGCGTAGCTTACTCAAGGCGGTAATTCGGAGCTTCGCGGGTGATGATCACGTCATGCACGTGGCTCTCGCGCAAGCCTGCCGAAGTGATGCGGATAAATTTCGCGCGCTCCTGCAACTCCCGAATGCTCCCCGCTCCGCAATAGCCCATGCCGCTCCGCAGCCCGCCGACAAGTTGCTCGACCAGCCCCGAAAGCGGTCCTTTGTAGGGCACTTGTCCCTCGATTCCTTCCGGCACGGATTTTCCGCGTTCCGCGCCTTCCTGCGCATAGCGGTCGGCTGAGCCCGCCTCCATCGCGCCCAGCGAACCCATGCCGCGATACGATTTGTACGTGCGCCCTTGATACAAAATCGTTTCGCCGGGAGCTTCTTCGGTGCCCGCGAAAAGTCCGCCGATCATCACCGCGGACGCGCCCGCTGCCAGCGCCTTGGTGATATCGCCGGAAAATTTAATTCCGCCATCGGCGATAATCGGCACGCCTGTCCCTTGCGCGGCACGCGACGTTTCCAGAATCGCGGTGATTTGCGGCACGCCCGCGCCCGTCACCACGCGCGTCGTGCAAATCGACCCGGGCCCCACGCCTACTTTGATTCCATCGATGCCCAGCGATATCAATTCGCGCGCGCCCTCTTCCGTCGCCACGTTTCCGGCAAGGAGCTGCATTTCCGGCAGCCGATGCTTCACTTTCTTGATGGCTTCCATCACGCGAACGGAATGTCCGTGAGCCGTGTCGATCGCCAGTGCATCCGCCCCGGCCTTCGCCAATTCGACCGCCCGCTCCAGAAAATCCCCGGTTGCGCCAATCGCCGCGCCCACGCGCAGCCGGCCATGCTCGTCTTTTGCCGCGATAGGGAATTCGATTTTTTTCTGAATATCCTTGACGGTGATCAATCCCTTCAGATTGAAATCCTTGTCGACCACCAGAAGTTTTTCGATGCGATGCCGTTGCAGCAACCGCTCCGCTTCATCCAGAGTGGTGCCCACTGCGACGGTAATCAGATTGTCCTTTGTCATCACGGCGCTGACGGGCTGGTCCAGATTGCGCTCGAAGCGCAGGTCGCGGTTGGTCAGAATTCCCACCAGCTTCGTTCCGCGCGTCACTGGCAGGCCGGAAACTTTATACTTGTTCATGATGTCGAGCGCGTGACGCAGCGACAGTTCCGGCGCAATCGTCACCGGGTCCACGATCATTCCGCTTTCGGAGCGCTTCACGCGGTCGATTTCCTCTGCTTCGCGTTCCACGGTCATGTTGCGATGTACGAAGCCGAAGCCGCCTTGCCGCGCCAGCGCGATTGCCAGCCGCGATTCCGTCACCGTGTCCATCGCCGCCGCCACCACGGGAATATTCAGCGCAAGTTTGCGCGAGAGGCATGTGCGCGTGTCCGTTTCCGCCGGCAACACGGACGACTTCCCCGGCAGCAGCAGCACATCGTCAAAAGTCAACGCTTCGGCAATATGTCCATCAGGATTCATTCGGCAATTCCTTTATATCAATTTTTGTGGCGATTTTCCCAAGCCGCTGAATAGCCCGTGTCGTTCCACTCGCCGTTCACCACGGCCGTGTCATTCCGAGAAGCCATGCGACGAGGAATCTGCTTTTTCTCGGTCTTCCCGGGGGAAAACAGATCTCTTGCTGTGCTTGGGAAAACGGTAAAGAACACTCTGCGCCCTGTTCAGGCCCTAAAAACGCCAAAGCCCAGCAAGGGTTGCTGGGCGCGAGTGCAATTTTCCTGTGACAAAAATCCTTCATCAGTGAAGAATCCATTGTATGCGCGCAACCGCGCGAAATCAAGCGCTCCGCGGAAAGTAGACAGCGGGTGGGCAAGCCAGGATTTGATTTTCCGGGTGCCCCATGCTCGGTTTGTGAGCGTGGGGCTTTTCCGTTCTCGGTGTTGACCAATCTTACCCAATATTGGAATGATATCTGGCCCACCGAGACCTCTTGGACTAGTATAAAGCAAGTGTGAAGCCCAAGAGGATTGGGCTGCGTCTCAAGGAGAGTTTCTTTCGTGCCTGATCACAGCCAGGAGAAGACAGTCGTAATTCACTCCGCTGGCTCCAACACCGAAGCCATGGTGATCCGCGGCTTGCTCGAAAGTGCGGGCATTGCATCTCCCGGTTCATCCACGACGGATCCGTTCCCGATGGCCGAGGCCGGCGATGATTTTCACAGCTCCGACGTCATCGTTTTGGAGTCGCAGGCCGATGAGGCGCGCCGCATCATCGCCGAGTACCTGAAGAGCAACGAAGGAATCGAGCTCGAGACCCCGGAAGACTCTCAGTCGTAACTTTCTTTCTCCGCTGTGCTCCCTGATATTTCCAGATTCCTACCGCACATGGGCCGAGACAAACGTCTGCACAGTTAACGTGCGCCCGTCGGTCGACGCCGTGACCGCTCCCGCCTGGTCCGTTTGCAAGAGTCTGATCCCCTTGGCGGTGTACCTCTTAACGGTTTCCGCATTCGGAAGGCCGTACGAATTGCCTTCGCCCACGGAAATCACGGCAACTCGTGGAGCGACTGCATCGACGAAAGGTTCAGTTGATGACGTCTTGCTTCCGTGATGAGGAACCTTCAGAAAATCCGCGGCGAGCGGATCATGCTCTTGCGTAAGTGTATTCTCGACCTGCTTTTCAATGTCACCGGGCAATAGGAATCGAATTGTCCCGTCCTGTAGCCCCAGCACGACGGAGTCATTGTTCGCCGCCGCGGGCGCTTCAGTCGGGTCCGCTGGCCACAGGATTTGTCCTTCGACTCCATCCCAGTCGAATTGTTCT